>JALWSL010000566.1 GCA_027080405.1 Planctomycetaceae bacterium | reverse complement strand
TCCTATTGTTTCAAATGGGCGCGTCGTTGAAACGGCGATGGTCGGGAAGGAAAAATTCGCCGTCTTCTGTTTTGATGCAGCGACCGGAAAAAAAATCTGGAAACGCGAATTCGAAACCGGAAAAATTGGTGAGATTATTCCCCCCAACGTCCCGGCATCGAGCACGCCGGTCAGTGACGGAACGCGGGTTTATGTTCATTTCAGCACACTGGGGCTGATGGCGTTCGATCTTTCAGATGGCAAAACCGTCTGGACGAAAGAAATTCCGGAACCATTCTATCTGATGGGTTGGGGAGCTGCCCAGTCGCCCATCGTTTACAAAAACATGTTGATCTACTCGCAGGATGACGACCTCGCTCCGTTCATCATGGCTGTCGATAAACTGACAGGTGAACTGCTTTGGAAAACGGATCGTCCCGACATGCTGGCCGGGTATTCAACGCCCGTTCTTTGTACCGCTAATGGAAGGACAGATCTTGTTCTGGCCGGAACGGGCAAATGGAAGGGGTACGATCCGCAGACCGGCAAGGAGCGTTGGACCTGCAACACACTTCTGAGAACGATCATGACGACACCTGTTGTTGTCGGCGATAAAATGTATCTTTCGGTTCAAAGCTATGGGGATACCGCACGTGTGTTGAAATTCGCGTTGTTGCAGTGGAAGGATACAAACCAGGATGGCAAGCTGGATATGACAGAACTGGATCCCGCTTTCGCTGAGAAGTTCAAAAAGGGAGACAAAAACAATGACGGTTTCCTGGTTGATGACGAAATCGATGCCGCTTTCCAGTCTCCCGACAACATGGTCGGCGGTGGCAACATCATCCAGTGCATTCGCGGCGGTGGAACAGGGGATGTCACCGGGACGCATGTTGTCTGGAATCTCGATAACAAGGCTCCTTCGAATATTTCTTCTCCGGTTATCGCAGATGGGCGGTTGTTCCTGGTGAAAAAGGGGGGCATCTCGGCCTGTTTTGATGCTCAAACAGGGGAAACAATCTGGATGCGGAAACGAATTCGCAACTTCGGCAACTATTATGCTTCTCCCGTAGTCGGTGATGGAAAAATTTACGTCACCGGCGAAAACGGTTTCATCGTCGTGGTGAAGCAGGGGCCGAAACTCGAAGTCCTCGCAAAGAACGATATGCAGGAAAGTTGCATTGCCACTCCCGCAATTGCGGATGGGCGGCTCTACATTCGCACCTTGAGCAAGCTGTATTGCATCTCAAATGAAGCGGAATAGTTAGCGGTAGCGATGAGGTTCCCGTCAATTGCAACAGTGAATCGATCGCAACAGTCTGGCAACAGTCCCGTAACGATGAAGACAGATCACAGAGGACGAAATACAAATGCGTGCCACGACGGCGTCCCGTTTTCCGCGATTGCCCGGCGTGGCTGGTTTGTCACAACAAAAGGGGTTCAGCAGGTGGAGATTCAGCAGTTATGCACGCAGGCAGCGGGCATGCTGCACTGAAAAGCTCTTGTATCAGGAAGGCACTATTGATTGCTACCTGTTGCCTATAGATACCGTTTTATTCAGATTGGGAATGTCACTTATGAATTGCACGGCACGGGTTACCCTTGGGGTATGGATCGCTCTGTTCTGTCTGTTTCCCTGTCATCTGTTTGCTGCACAGCGGGTGGAGATTGTTGTCGGTCAGACAACCGACAGTATCGATCAGTTTGCGGCGACAGAATTGAAGCAGCAACTGGAGCGTCTGTTTGAAGTTGAAGCGAAGATCTCGACAACGTGGTCTGGCAAGACGCCTCACACGATTCTGTTGGGCAACTCTCCACAGAATGTTGCGATGGCCCAAAAAATGGGAATCGAATATCCCAAACTGACGCCTCAGGGAATCGCGTTAAAATCTTTCCGGTCGGGGAATGGAACGTTTCTTCTTGTTGAGGGAGGTTCCCCGGTTGCTACCTTGTGGGCGGTTTACGAATTGGGAAATCATTGGGGAATACGCTATCTGTTATCGGGCGATATTATTCCTGAAAAAAGGAAGGCAATCGATCTGGGCAGGATCGATCTCATTATGGAACCGGAAATAAAGGTCCGGTCGTTTCAAACGGTGGATGCTTCCGCATTCGGTTTTGAATCGTGGGGATTGGCCGATCAGCAGAAGTTGATCCATCAACTGGCCAAACTCAAGTACAACAATTTGATGATTGTTGTCCATCCCTGGCAGCCCTTTGTGCATTATGAATTTGGGGGCATCAATAAACAGACCGGTGTTTTATGGTGGGGTGAACGGTACCGCGTTGATGGTGACACTCCCGGCAGACAGGCACTTGGTGGGGCAAAATGGTTTGAGAATCCAGATTTCGCAGGAAAAGAAAGCTACGAAGCAAGAACCGCTGCCGGCCAAAAGTTGTTGCGGGGCATCATCGAAGCGGCTCACCGGGTTGGAATGACGGTCGGACTTTCCCTTTCGCCCCTCGAATTTCCCCGGGAATTCCAATCCATTTTGGCCAATTCGGTTTCGGTCAACCATTCGAACCGTTTACTGATTGCCCCAGGTTCTGGACAACGGTTCGAGGATCAGGCCCTGGCCGATCTGGTGAAGGCGAAAATTCACGCCTACCTGCGAACATATCCCGGCCTTGACGAAATCTGTTTCCGGTTGCCAGCTTCGACAAAATGGGGAGCTCAGACTCCGTTGGCCTGGAAAGCAATATTGAATGGAAACAATGCGAAAGTCGGTCAGTCCTTCAGCGATCTTCTCGCCCGCACGGAGAGTCAATATCGGCAGGCCATGCAGGAAAATCTGGTTGCCCTTGCGTTTCTTCAGCGGCTTCTCAAACAGGAAAATTTGCTGAAATCACCCTCTGGTAAAAAAGTACAGCCGTTTGTTACCGGCATCAGCCCGGCCCTGTTTCCTGTTTTGGAACAGGTGATTCCCGCCCGGACTAGCGTGCTTCATTATATTGATCACAGCGCGCGACGTGTCGCAAGGAAAAAGCAGTTACTCGAGCGGATTCCTGCACGGAAGATCCCGAGCCGATTGGTATTGACGTTATCGGATACCAGCATCAGTGCACTTTCGCAATCTGCCATTTCCGATATTGAATCGCTTCTTGATGAACTTCGAATGATGAAGTGGGAAGGGTTTTCTGCCCAGGTATGTACGATCGGCGATTTGGATCCCGCAATCGATTATCTTCCCCGGGCTGCCTTTGATGGGAAGTTGACCGCAAAAAAATCGTATCGCGATTTCTTTCTCGGCATCACCGATAATCCAGCTGCGACCGATCGCATTTGGCTCGGATATCTGGCGGTCGAAAAGGCAACGCAAATTATTGATGGGAACAGTTCCCATTTTGCCTTCCCGGAAAGAGGCATGTTGCTCAAACATGCAACTCCCGAACCAATTCCCCAATGGTGGCAAGCGGCTACCGACGAATATAATACTGACCTTGTTGAATTGTATCGAACTTACGATTCCCTTATCGGACGCAGCAGACCGTTATTCTATTACTATGCAAAACGGAGCGAGTTCATGCTTTCCTACATGGGAGCAGTCAAGGCCATTCGCGAGGCGGCATTGGCGAAAAAGGGAGGAGATATCGAGAAGCAGATCGAGCATCTCGAGGCAGCAATTGAATCGATGTACGACGGTCTCGATACCCTCGGCGATATCGCCCGCAATCCCTCGGATCGCGGTATGATCGCTGTGCTCAACGCATACGCCTATCAACCGCTGCTCGCAGAATACGAGAAAGTATTGGACGAATCCGAAAATTGATCAAAAATTCTCCACGCAGGGGATATTTATGCTACTGCTTCTATTTTGGTTTCGGTTTTGGTATCTGTTGCAGCTTGTCTGATTTTCTCCAGACGGCTTTGCACTCCAGTGGATAATC
>JALWSL010000565.1 GCA_027080405.1 Planctomycetaceae bacterium | reverse complement strand
GTCAAGAGTTCTGTTCTGGTCACAGCTCTTCCCTGTTTTATGAATTTTCGGGAACGGGATCGTAGCGGGCACTTCTTCCGTGACATGATCGCCGGGGCGATAGATCGCAATGCAACTCATCCGTGAGACCTTTTAATGAAAAATCATTCGGTACTGTCGAATCACCATTCGATTCATTCATCGACATAAACAGCCACCACAGGATCCATCCTGCAAGGTGCGGCTGGAATTGATATCATTCCAGAAGATACTTGGCAAGTCTGTTCGGTTTTTTTTCACGATTTTGAAAAAATGGGACAAGGAACCCGCCAATTGGCAGTGCTTTTCGCCCGGTTTCTTGTGTCTTACGTTTTCCTACTTTGCCCATTCTTCCCACGGGCATTTTTTATCGCCGGCGTCCCGCTGTTATCTTGACCACGCAGATAGCCAGATGAGGACAGCGAGACGACAGGTAGATCTGAACTCATGGCAGCTTTTTCAGAAAGATATTTCTGAAGCGGATTTCCCCGCCGTGGGTCTGTAACTGAATGGGACCGGTTTTATAGATTGGCTTATCCCGTTCGTAGTAGTTGTCCATCTTTTTGTTATCGACGACAAGTTTCCCATTAAGGTAAACGGTAACATTCTCTCCTATCATGATGATCCGTAAATGATTCCATTCACCAAAAGGCTTATCCGCGTGAACCAACGGCAATTTGCCTTCCCCTTTGTTGTTGTACAATCCGCCGGATCCCAGATTTGCCTTGATATGCCATTTACCGCCCTCTTTTGTTGTATCCCATATTTGAACCTGCGGGCAGCCACGAAGATAGATTCCGCTATCGGCCTTGGGGACGGTTTTGTAATCGAGCAACAATTCAAAATTCCCATAATCCTGGGCTGTCGTCAGGTAAACACCGTGTCCATCATTAACGAGTTCCCCATGATCGACCGACCAGTGTTTCAGCACATCCTTCCAGTTCTTCTCCAGTATTTCCTTCTGAGCCTGAACGTCCATCTTTCTGAAGGCGGCTGGTCCCCCTTTTATTTGGTGAAAATTCATCCCGATCCATCCCGACAAATCTTTTCCGTTGAACAGGGCACAAAAACCATCGGGTGGAACATTCAGCCCTTTTGCTTCCTGTTTGTCAGCCGCATACAAAAGTGAAGAACCTGAAAGTGTCACCACGAAAAGGCAGAAAAAAGGCATCTTCACGTATCGTCTTGTGTTCATTCTCGGAATCCTTAAAGTTCAACAACAAATGAAATGATTTAATATGAGGCTCTCATTGTTCAAGCTCTACCTTAATCGCTTCACGCAACAGTCGAAGCGGCTTTTCCGGACGTTCGAAAGGGGCGCGCACGAAATCCGCTTCATCCGATTCGTTGAATGAAAAACCAACGAGCCCCCTCTGTTCGGCAAATCACCCGGAACCGTCCTCTTCATGCTAACGCCACCTCACGCGAACTTCAACAAACAGACCGGTTGGCGATGTAAAACAGATGTCATCATCAATGCCTGCTGTTCAATCTGTTTGAGAGGGGCGCTGATATCCGCCGTTGAGTGCTTTTTGTTCAATTTCAAGAATTTTATCCACTCTGCGTTGATGTCTTTCCTGGGGAGAAAACCTGGCGGAAAGGAACGCTTCCACGATCTCAAAGGCAACAGCGGGACCTATCACACGGGCACCAATACATAGCACATTCATGTCGTCATGCTCGACTCCCTGATGAGCCGAGTAGGTATCGTGACACAGACTGGCGCGTATTCCCGGAATTTTGTTTGCTGCCACACTCACTCCAACGCCGCTACCGCAAACCAGAATACCCCGCTCAGCCCTTCCAGATATCAACTCCTGTCCGACTGCTTCCGCAAAATCGGGAAAATCAGAAGGCGAATCATTGTGGGCACCACAATCGATCACCGTCAAATCGAGATGCGATAATTGCTCACAGACCATCTCCTTCATTGGAAAGCCTGCATGATCTCCCCCAATAGCAACACGTTGACAGACAGGTTGTTTCAGCACAGTCATTTTCCGATCATTTCCAGATTGTGAATGGTTGCGGGACTTCCGATTTCACGCCACGATATTCTCGGGATCATCTCCCCACAACAGGGTTTTATCAGTCCCCGAAACCGAAATGATATTCAAAGAATCACATTCCGCATCTCAATGCCTGTTAGCGGAGATGTGGATATCATATCAGTTCGAGCGGATGCTACGAAATGCAAAAGGATGGAAATGAGGGAACGATCGAACGCCGTCATGGACAAGAAAATGGTTCGATGCCTCAATTGACATCCCGGCAAGGCTGGAAGAAGGCTCCAAAAACTGCTATGAATCGATGCCGAATCAGAAAGCGGTTTCTATTGGATGGAGTGAAGCGGGCGAACTGCACGCATGCTGCCGGCACGCACACCGCATTGAAAGATTCTAACCCGGTTCAACCGGCAGGCGCGCAACCGGGCAACTGAAGTATTATTGGAATTTTAGAGAGTTGGAAAATGGCAGAATTGAATTTCAAACAGGAACTGACCAGTGTGTTCGGCCATCCCGTGGCGGAAAACCCGACTCAGGCAATGATTGAAGCGGCGTATCAGCACCACGGCCTGAATTGGCGATACCTGACGATCGAGGTACTTCCCGAGGATCTCGGTGATGCCGTCCGTGGAATGAGGGCGATGAATTTCCGCGGAGGCAACTTGACCATTCCGCATAAAGTGGCCGTCATCCCGTTATTGGATCACCTTTCTGAAGCAGCCGAATTGATGGGCGCTGTCAACTGTATTGTCCGTCAGGGCGATGAACTTGTAGGCGAAAACACCGATGGCAAGGGATTCGTCCAATCACTCCGTGAACTGTGTGAACCGGCCGGGAAGAAAGTTGTGATGCTTGGAGCGGGGGGAGCGGCCCGTGCCATGTCAGTGGAACTGGCCTTGGCCGGTGTGGAAGAGATCACCATTGTCAACCGGACACCCCAACGGGGAGAATCGCTTGTTGAATTGCTCAACACGAAGGTCCGCGAAAAAACCCCTGTTCAGGCCAGGTTTGCCCTTTGGGAAGGTGATTACAAAATCCCGGAGGGAACCGATGTGCTGATCAATGCGACATCGATTGGCTTGTACCCGGATGTGAATGCCCGCGTTCCGATCGATGCTTCAACAATCGATCCGAAAATGATCGTCGCCGATGTGATTCCCAATCCGCCGGAAACCCGGTTAATCAAACAGGCACGCGAACTTGGTTGCAATGTTCTTGATGGACTCGGAATGCTTGTCAACCAGGGTGTCATTGGCTTTCAACTCTGGACTGGGGTTGATCCCGATCCAGCTGTCATGCGTCAAGCGTTGGAAGACGTTTTTTCATCGTAAAACCACGCATCTATACACACATCCACGCTTGTGTTGTTCAACGAGGCGAGAAAACTGTCATGATCGGAAAACCAGGGTAGTCCGTTCTGGGAAAAATGGCGAGATCGGTCCGATTTCCCTTCACAAAAAGGCATATTTTAGGTGTGATGGAGGGAACAATGATTTACCTGATCGGAGTACGCAGTGCGATCTTCTTACGGAGCAATACATAATCGACTGGCGAGATATTCGCGCCGCCGTCGCTTGCTGCTGGTCTCCTACGATTCGGCAGCCTGCCCATCGATGGATGACGTCCATTTCGATGAGCAGATTCTGCTTGACCCGGAAATACTCAAAAGTATCAACGCTTCTGCAGAGGCGCTGAACATGCGCCGTTTCTCCTCCGATTCTTTGCGCGGAGCTGCTTCGAACCTGGTCAGCGGTGCAGCGACAGGTTCTGCCCTGCTGGCTGATTTCCCCGAAGTTGAATGTGAGTTCGCCCCTTCAATCAATCCGAAGCCGATCCCCTCCCCG
>JALWSL010000564.1 GCA_027080405.1 Planctomycetaceae bacterium | reverse complement strand
CCCAAAGCGAAACCGCCTGCTCGGCCGAACGATCTGGTTGTCGATACCCGAGGGGGAATCTATTACACACTGACGGGGCCCGGGGAAGTACGCTATATCGAAACTGACGGAACAGGCACAGGCAAAACCGTTTCGAAAGTGGTCGCTACCGTCAAAACACCCAATGGAATCATCCTTTCGCCGGATGAAAAAACACTTTACGTTTCCGCCTACGTTCCGAAAGAAATCTGGGCATTCCCTGTGGAATCTGCCGGTCGGATCGGTACCGGTAAACTGTTTGCGGTGATGGATGATGGGCCTGAGAAAGGGGCCGACGGAATGAGCATCGATCGGGCTGGCAATGTCTACTGTTGTGGAGCGAAGGACGTCTGGATCTGGAATCCTGAGGGCGAACTGCTTGATAAATTGACAACACCAACCCGCCCGATCAACTGTACCTTCGGTGATGAAACAATGCGGTCGCTTTATATTACCGGGTTCGGTGGACTCTATCGGCAAAAAATGAATGCAACTGGCTGTAGCCCCTGAACCGAATCGAGGTGGTTTGAACGCTCACACAGGGCAGGGCGAGTATTTGTCAGACCAGTGACGGCCCGGTTATACTTCTCTGTTTGTGGGGCCCTTTCTGTTTATCCCGGGGCTCTGCCTTTTTGTGGCACACTGGAAGCCGCCGACATACTGATGGTGATGTGAATCATGCATACAACGGGGCATATACGGCGTTTGTTGCATCTCATTGCGATATTGCAATCCGGGCGGTGCGTCAATGCGAGAGAACTGGCCGAAGAGTGCCGGGTTTCCAAACGGACGATCTTCCGCGATATCGAAAAACTTCGCCAGTCGGGGTTGAGAATCGCCTTTGATGAAGACAGGCAGGGATACCTGTTTGAGGAGAGCTCTTTTCTGCTCCCCGCCGATCTCACAACAGAAGAGGTGCTGGCCCTGATCACGCTTTGTCAGGACATGGCCGATGACCAGAAAGGGCCGCAATATCTGGAACCTGCACGAACCGCCGCCTTCAAACTTGCTTCCGTTCTGCCTCGCATAATGCGGAAGTATGTCGGAGATTCCATCGAACTGCGGCATATCCGCATCGGCCCGACAGCCAGACTGGATGGAACGGAACGCATTTTTGAACAGATATCACAGGCATTGCACTCCCGCCAGACTGTTCAAATGCGATACCGCAGTTTTACGGAGCAGACCGCCATTTCAAGCCGGTTGAATCCCTACTGCTTTTTCTTTTCACGACGGGCCTGGTATGTAATCGGGTTTTCGTCGTCGCATGAAGAAGTTCGTACTTTCCATATCAAGCGGTTTGAACAGGTCGAGATATTGCCGGAAGAAACGTACGAAATCCCGGCAGGTTTTTCACTCGACAGTTATTTGGGGAATGCCTGGCAGATGATTCGCGAAAAGGATCATCCCCATCATGTGGTTGTCAAATTCGCTCCCATGGTTGCCGGCAATGTGGCGGAAATTCAATGGCACAAAACACAGCAGATCAAGCCACAACCGGATGGAAGCATTCATTTTCATGTCGATGTGGAAGGATTGAATGAAATTGTGTGGTGGATTCTCGGATACGGTAATCAGGCAGAAGTGCTGCAACCACCGGAACTTCGACAAAAAATTCTGGAGCATGTGCATAGTCTGTTGGAACAATACAAACAGTAGCAGGCAAATATGGCAGGCAATGTAAAGCGTGATGCTGCCCGCCGCGTATCGGTAAGGTTTTGTCTGTTTCCTTTTGGGATATGTTGGGCCGCATCGGTAAAAAGGGACAACGGGGGCGATCAACGTAAACTTACCGGGCCACGTGAGGTTGTTGAATCCCGATACCGATCTATCACAGGCTCGTTCAATCCTATCTCACTGGTGTCTCACTGTCTCACTCACCTTCTCTGTTTCGTATTTATTTTATTGTTCAAATGGTGTATCCTTCACCGCTGGCGATGTTCTATAAATGGCGCCAGTTTGGGCAAATATTCTTGCGGGGAAAGTTTTCCGTAAAGGACAGCAGTTTCCCATGCGATGATGGAGCGGAGCTTTACAGTCTGTTTCCGGATTCTGCGTCCTGGAAAACTGCAGTTTGAATACGGTCCCTGAAAAGAAAAAAGAAAAGGTAACAGGAAAGCCTGTTTAAAAAGTATCAGTAACTCATCGAGGGAATGTGACAGGGAGGATGCGGGGTATGCCGCCACGACAGCTTTATGATTACTCAAAATACGATTTTGACAATCCTTTATACACGATTGAGGATATCAGAAAAATCAATCCGCAACGGCACGAAATGGAGCAGCTCACAGGCATCGTTTATGTCGATGAAGAAAACGATGGGCTGATCGGCTTCAAGGATGTCACGGAAAACGAATTCTGGTGCACCGGTCACATGCCCGGGTTCCCATTGATGCCGGGAGTGATTCTCTGCGAGTGCGCTGCACAACTGGCGAGTTTTTACTCCCGAAAGTACAACCTGCTCGATGGCGAGTACCTTGGTTTTGGCGGGATGGAGAAAGTCCGTTTCCGCAAGTCTGTTTTCCCGGGATCACGACTGATTATCGTTGCCAAAAAGTATCGGTTGCGCAAAGGGAAAAGGGCGGAATTCGAATTTCAGGGATTCGTCAATGATGAACTGGTCTTCACAGGCACCATGATCGGCGTTCCGATCAATCGTTCCACGCCTCTGTAAAGAAAGCGGGGCAGACGCCCAGCAGAGCGGACGAACCCACCGCCTGGCCCGGCTTATCCGTGCGGCCCTGCAGGAAGGATCGAGCATCTTTCCGAAGGAGTGTTTCCTTCATGTGCATCTACGCCAGCAGGTCGCTGATAACATGAGAAGGCAGAACGCCAGTCAAACGCTGATCCAACCCCTGGAATTTGACGGTGAACTTCTCATGGTTGAAGCCGAGCAGGTGCAGGATTGTCGCGTGGAAATCACGGATGTGGATCGGATCCCGGACAATGTTGTAGGAGAATTCGTCTGTCTCTCCGTATATTGTCCCCCCTTTGGTTCCGCCCCCTGCCATCCACATGCTGAAGCAGCGCGGATGATGGTCGCGGCCGTAGTTCGTTTTCGAAAGGTTCCCCTGTGAGTAGATGGTACGGCCGAATTCACCACCCCAGATGACGAGCGTCTCATCCAGCATACCCCGCTGTTTGAGGTCTTCAAGCAAGGCGTAACATGGCTGGTCCACATCTTTGCATTGATCGGGCATTCGTCCGCCCAAATTGCCATGGTGATCCCAGTTGTTGTGATAGACCTGGATGAAGCGGACGCCACGTTCAGCCAGACGTCGGGTCATCAGGGCCGTATTGGCAAATGTCCCGGGGGTCTTTGATTTTTCGCCATAGAGCTTGAAAATATGATCCGGTTCGCTGCTCAGATCGGTCAACTCCGGTACGCTGGCCTGCATTTTGAACGCCATTTCATATTGTTCGATACGAGTTTGCGTTTCCGGATCGTGGAGAGTTTCGTAATTGATCCTGTTCAGGGCATTCAGCCCGGCAACACTTCTTTCCCGAATAAAAGAGGGAACCCCCGGCGGGTTATTGATGTAGAGGATTGGGTCTCCTTTGCTTCGGAATGAAACACCGGCGTGCTTCCCGGAGAGAAAACCGGCACTCCACAGTCGGGCGGAGATGGCCTGCTCCTGTTCGCGGTTACTCGGGATTGCGACCAGTACGACGAACGCAGGCAGATTTTCGTTATCCGAGCCAAGTCCGTAAGACGCCCATGCTCCCAGGCAGGGGCGACCGGTGACCTGATTTCCCGTCTGCATCGCGGTGATAGCCGGTTCGTGGTTGATGGCTTCGGTGTGCAGCGTTCGCATCCAGCAGATCTCGTCCGCTTTTTTGGCGAGATTCGGCAGCAGTTCCGTATTCATC
>JALWSL010000563.1 GCA_027080405.1 Planctomycetaceae bacterium | reverse complement strand
ATGCACGAGTTCTTCGTGTTCGGTCGTGTTGTTGGTAAACTTCCACATCCGATTGGCAACAAATTTCTGATGCCTTTCGATCAGATTGGCAAACGCATCGCCATCGCCCTGCAAAGCCAGGTTGATTTCTGTCCTGTCCCGTTGATTAAGCCTGTCCTGTTGCGGGCGGCTTCTTTCTTCGTTGAAAAACCTCGAGAGGAACTGGAACGCCCCCATTGCGTCAAAAAGCAATCCCGTTCTGACCGATACGGGATTGCCCATGAAGAGATCAGTTTGCAGAGCCAGCCGAAACATGACGCTACTTCACCTTTTCACGGAATTTATCGACCGAGTTCCAGATAGCCGCTCTGGTTTCATCGATTTCTTTTTTCTGCTCGGTCGTGAGAACCCGACGGGCCTGCTGACGGGTTTTGGCAAACTCCAAAGCCGCCTTGGCGACCGCATCCCCCAGTTCGTCAGCCACCTTTTTCAGTTCCTGCTCATTTTTCCCACTGGTAATCGCCTCCGAGAGAGCACGTCGGGAATTCAGAACCGATGTGACGTTGTTTCGCAGTACCTCTTTACGAGACTTGTAGATACCAATGATCTGTTCCCGTTGTCCTTCAGAAAGATCCAGTTCCGATCGCAACACCATCATCCGCCCGATTGCACCACGCACCAGATCGCGGACAGCTTCCAACCTGGCCCGCTTTTCGGGGGAAAGTTTATCACAACCGCCGAAGCGAAGGAATGGAGGTTGATTCATCGCCAGCAAACTCTCTTCGCTCAGTAAACTTGCCGCAACCCGTTCTTCGGCCTCTGTTTTTACGGACTGCATGACCGAAAAACCCAACAGAAGCGATGCCGTCACAGCGCCGATTACCAATTTCTTCCTGTTCATCGTGACACCTCCCATACTAACTAAATGCACCAACTAGAGTTGAAGCAGAAACCATTTTCAGCTTCTGCCATCTTTGTGGAGGCAATTCGAAAATGGTTACAGCTATTTTGAGAAGTTTTTTGAAAAATATCATTCACCCGTCAATAATTCCCGTTCACCAGCCATTCCTGCCTGTTTCGCTGGCAATCGTTTCAGGCTCGACGTATCATCAATGATGGATATGTCGCCCGTGACGAAAATGAGGCCGGGGTTGAGGATTTCCACTCCTCAGCACTTTTCCAGGAGTTGGAGGAATAGCAGTGATGAAAAGGTTGACGCAGCTTGTTGCTCTTCTGTTTTTTTTGCTTCCGCCCGTCCCGACCGAAGCAGCCGCATCAGAATTTTTCGAGCGCCATCCATTGAAGCAGGGGGTCGTGGTTCTGCTGGATGTTCCACAAAACGATGTCGATGCCGTGATTGCGTATTGCCAGAGCAATGAAGTTGTTCTGTACGTGCAGACAGAGGATCCTGCTCAGCTCAAAGCGATTCAAACGGCAGCAGATCAAGCGGGACTTTTGGGCCAACGCATTTTTGCGGATGCGGGCAGTCTTTCCTCCATTCAAATTGTTGACAACCTGGCCGATTTGATTCTGGTTGCCCCTTCCGCCCAGAAGCTGGTGAGCGATCAGGAGCTGCTGCGTGTTTTGCATCCTCGGGCGTCGGCGTATATCGGTTCGCGGAAGTTGACAAAACAGGAACCGGCTGGTGTTGATGACTGGACTCATCCCTATCATGGGCCGGATAACAATCCGCAGTCGAAAGATAAACTGGCCCGCGGAAAATTGCGTACTCAATTTATCGGTTTTCCGAAATTCAGTCCGATGCCCGAACAAAGCGTGATCGGCGGCGGACGCATTTACAAGGCGATGGGCCATATCGCCCATAAGGCGAATCAGTTCAAGTGGCTCAACACGCTCGTGTGTATCAATGCGTATAACGGCACGATCTTATGGAAACGCCCCCTCCCCAAGGGCTTCATGATTCATCGCAACACGATGATTGCAACCGACGATGCCCTTCTTCTGGGGGATGATAAGTCGTGCAAAATCATCGATGGGAAAACAGGTAAAACCCGCAGTGAATTGGTGATCCCCGAGGAGATTTCAGATGGCCCTGTCTGGAAATGGATGGCCTTCCGCGATGGCATTCTGTATGGGCTGGTGGGACATCGGGAAATCAAGGTCGATACACAAAAAGCAGCCCGCAGGGGGATTGGTCACTGGCCCTGGGCAATGTGGCAGGGACATGACTACAAGGATCCGAAAACATCATTCGGGTTTGGGCGGACACTGGTTGCCTACGATCTGAAAACAAAAAAAAGGCTCTGGGAATATCGCGATGAAGATTACCTCGATGCCCGAGCGATGTGCATGAACAACGAAAAGATTTTCTTCTATGTTCCCGAAAAGTTCCTCGCTGCCGTCGATGTGAAAACAGGGAAGCAATTGTGGAAAAACAGCGATGCCGATCTGCTCGAAGCGATTGGAAAAAATCAGAAGGCTCAACTGTGGAAAACCGGTTACTCGACCAGTTGCTATCTGAAATGCAACGAGAAGCAGATTTTCTTTGCAGGTCCGCAGCGATTGAAAATGGTGGTTGCTTCTACAGCCGACGGCAAGCTGCAATGGACGTACAAAACCGGAAACGTGCAGCTCGTTTTACGGGACGACGCGATTTACGCAGCCGGCCCGCTGATTCGTGAGGTGAAGGGGGAAAACGGTGTGAAACTCGCCTACGAAGATGGGAAAGTTCTGACCGGCTTCCCCTCACGTCGGGCATGCACACGCGCCACAGGCGCAGCGGACAGCATTTTCTATCGTGCCAATGGCGGAACCGTTCGCGTGATGACAGACAACGACCATGCCACGCATCTCGACCCGATGCGCCCCCCCTGTCAGGATGGCGTACTCATTTCCAATGGTCATTTCTATTGGGGACCGTGGATGTGCGGCTGTCAGCTATCCCTTTATGGAAACATCGGTTTGGCCCCGGCGAGCGATCAGAACGACCATCCCCCAACCAACTTTCACGACGGGCTTGTCACTTACGGGGACATCAACAAGGTTGAACCGCTCCCCATCAGGAAAAACGATTGGATTACCTACCGGGGGACGAATGCCCGTAACGATGTCACGCAGATCGAGCTTCCCCATAAGGTGAAGTTGGCGTGGGAGAGTGATGTTTGCCATTCGGAGTTGCCTACGGCTCCGGTTGCAGCCGGGGGAATGGTCTTTGTGGCAGATCGCAATGGCGTCGTGTCCGCTTTCGATTCTCATGGAAAGCGGGTGTGGAAATCGTATACGGCTGGAGCGGTCAACTATCCTCCCTCTGTTGCGGAAAATCGTCTGTTTGTCGGCTGTTCTGATGGCTCTGTTTACGCTTTCGCCGCGAAAACAGGAAAGTTGTTGTGGAGGTATCGCGTGGCTCCAAAGACGAATCGGATTCTTGTTTTCGGCAAGCTCATTTCCGGCTGGCCTGTTGCAGGGGGCGTGGCTGTCCAGCATAAAACGGTTTACGCAGCTGCGGGAATCACGCATTACGATGGAACCTATGTCGTTGCGCTCGATGCTGTTACCGGAAAAATGAAAGCTTACAACGATACTTCCGGGCAGCTTTCCAGAGAATCGAACAATGGCATCAGTGTGCAGGGAAATATCGCGATTGTCGATGGACAACTACAGTTTCTGGGAGGCGGCGTCTACGAAAAAGCGAGGTACGATCTGCAAAGCCTGCAATGTATGAACGAGCCTCGGGTGCAGGTGACATCCCAATATCGCACTGCGTTTTATCCGTTCTATCCGAAGTACGGAAAATATCTTTCGATCGAATACACCTGTCCCGACGGTTGCACGCTCAGCCTGGATGCCAGTTACGACGGATCCCGATTCAACAATCTTGCGTTGCAACCTCCGCAGACAGAAGGGAAATCGCGCACTCCCAAGGAAGCGTCCCGCTTTGCCGCAACGTGGCGGCGAGGCAAGCCGATGGT
>JALWSL010000562.1:1091-3916 GCA_027080405.1 Planctomycetaceae bacterium | reverse complement strand
GTAGTGGGCATCAAACTGAAGACGCGGGTCTTCCGGCCAGGCAGGCGTCACCTTTCCAAGGGAATGCGTCCATTGCAGGTGCAATTCCGGTGCAAGCCGCTCTGAAGTCACTGCGGTCCGCTGGGCATTTCCCCGCCAGGTCGGCCAGTCCTCAGCAGATGCAGTCACAGAGAACAGGCCTCCGCCGAGTATCAATATTCCGCAAACAGAGATAAAACGCATGGCACTCAAAAACATTATCAGCTCCTCACACGGAATAACAAACGGCTACCGGCCAATGTTCCATGTCACTTAAAAAATCGCATGCAAAAAAACACATCTCTGTTTTGAAACCTCTGTCGGTCCCTATGGTCAGCAGGGCAGCCTACTTCAATTCTTTGAATAGAGGGTGTTTCTTGTCACCGCGGGCATGGACATAGGCGATCAGGTCGAGAATTTCTTCACTGGTCAACTTGTTCAGCAGTCCTTCGGGCATGATGGAAGTTTTGGAGGTCGCCCGATCGTCGATGTCATCCTGCTTGATGACAAGAGGATCTGCCTTGGCGAGCGGATCGACCAGCAGTTTGACGACATCGTCATTTTCCTCAAGAATCATCCCGGTCACTACTTTGCCACTTGCCAGAACGAACGTGTTCGATTGATATTTTTTGTCAATCTCTTTGGAGGGATTGACCAGCGACATCAAAATATGTTCCAGCGTGTTTTTCTTGTCCTCAAGTTTGGTCAAGTCGGGGCCAAGTTCGCGGCCTTCGTTCCCCATTTTATGGCACGCCAGACAATTGGAGAACTTGAACAGTTCCTTGCCGAGATCGTAATTGCGACCGGCCGGCATTTCCTTGACGGCGTCAATCAGGTCTTCATATTTCCATTCAGTGTTGCGGGCCACAAACTTCAGCAGTTCGTCCTTCACCTCCATTGAATGAGCTTTGGTGTATTCTTCCGGATTTTTCAGGTACTCGTCCACATTGTCAACCACATACAACGCGCCATACATTCGCCGCCAATGACCAGGGTACGTGCAGACATACGGATAGATTCCCGTTTTGGCAGGAGCATGAAACAGTAACGATTGATTCTGTCCCGGTTCGAGCAGTTTGCTGGCAAGCAGAATTTTATCCGATTTGGGAATATAGCCTCTTGCTTTGGCATCGGCATCGCGAGCCGTTTTCTCTGCCAGCACACCCACTTCTTCCAATGCACCGGGAAGAACGATTGCGAGGTTGTGGGGCATGTGATCGGAATTGGAGAAACGGAATTCAACAGGTTTTCCCGCCTGGATAATGATCTGCTCTTTATCGTAAATCATTCGCGCGGGAACGGTTCCGATAGCGATGATGCGTACGTCCAGATTTTGCAACCGTTTTTGAATCGCGGCATTCTGTTCCGCGGGCAATTTTGAAGCCAATGCCCGTGCAAATTTCGACGTATTCAAGGCAAATTTTTGAGTACGTGCTTCGGCGGAAAGTGAACTGAGGTATTCGATCAGGTTATCGACCAGGGGACGAATTTCGTTTTTGTCCCAGGCGTTTTCGGGAATCGATTGCAAAACGGTGATTGCAGCTTTTCGGTTTTTACCTGCCTTGACCAGTCTGGAGAGGTCGACAAATTTTTCTGATTGATGTCCCGGAATCGAAGCGAGGGAACGGATCGCAATATCATGAATCGATTCGGTCCCCGGAACGGAGAGGGAGTCCGGCGAAATTTTCGCTTTTTTGAAACCGGGGCCTGACCAGCGAACCTTCAAGCCGTCGCCGCCACCGTTGTCGAAATAGGTCAATATCATCGAGTGTAATCCGGGAGAAAGGGAAATAGTCCCTTTCTTTTGCGACATGCCATGCAGTCCGTCGTGATTGACGACCAGTTTGCCGTCGATGTAGATTCGTGACCCATCATCAGAGTTGAGAAAGAATGTATATTTTCCCTGTTTCGGAATATCGAGCATCGCAGAGAATTTGTTGGCAAAGCGATCCTTCTTCTTCCCGGCTGGAACATACATCGAAATTTCTGAAAGGACAGTTGAAGTAACCGGCTTCATTTTATTCAATGTTTCGATCGCGACATTGGAAGCACTGGGGTAATAATACTCAGCCAGAACGCCCGCTTTTCCCGCATTCCCGTTCGACTCCTTTTTCAAATTTGGTGGGAGTTCGAACATTAGCGAACGCACATCGTTGTAGAGCGTTTCCCGTAACGAGTCACTCGAAATGGACGGAATTGCCTGGAGTAGATCACGCAAGCTCTGCTTGTTCCGGGAAGCGCCGAAAAACGCATTCTTTCCGGTTCCCTGTGCGGTAATCCAGGCGACGTATCCGGCTTGACGAGTTTCTGCGGCCTTGCCGGTGAGTGCCAGATTTTTAATACGGGCGATATCTTTCTGCAAATTTTCCCGCGGTTGAGCAGCAATCAGTTGTCCCAAATGAGGGATGCCGCTTCGTTCTTTTCTACGATCCCGTTCCGCGATTAAATCGAGGAGCAGATCGAGTTGGGTCGTCTTGCGAAGTTTCGCATACTCGGTCAGTGTTTCCTGCAAAACATCTTCCGGAACCGAGGAGCGGTTCAGTACGGCCTGATAGACCGCTTCACTGCGAGGAAGTTTGAGCAGATAAACCGGCTCTGCATTCTTCAACGCATACGCAATGACTGCTTCGGAAAGAGGCTTGCCGGAATTGATCACCTGATTCAAGTGATGTTCCATATTGATCTGCGATTTCGCATAATTGAGAACGGTGAGCATTTCCGGATCCATCGGACGCGCCGAAACTTCAAAAATCACATGGGCGGCTTCGGTACCCTCAAACGAAACGGCTGCTTTAACCGCTTCGGCT
>JALWSL010000562.1:0-1081 GCA_027080405.1 Planctomycetaceae bacterium | reverse complement strand
ATCCTTTGCCGCTGCCAGAAGAAGTTTGGCCCAGTTTTTGATCTGCGTCCCCCAATGCCCAAGTGTCCTGATGGCGGCTGCTCTGACACGGGGCTCGGCTGCGTGTGTCAACTCGGTAAGAATTTTTTCATTCGGAATTCGCTGTTCTTCAAAAACCCACAGACATTCCAGTAGTGCCTGGGCATCGTCCGGTTTGTTGACATCCAACTGATTGGCAAAATTCCCAACCTGTTCAACGATTTCTTTTTCATCCCGACCGGTCAATTCCAATCGGGCGCGGTAGCGTGTGCTGTTTTCTTTTGCGTAAAAGCTTTGGCAAACCTCTGCAATCGGTTTTCCCTTCATCCTGGGTTGGTAAACCAGTTCACGTCCCTTATAGGTGACACGATAGATTCGCCCGTGGGTGTGATCACGGTTCGGGTCTCGCATGTTGTGCTGCATATGGCCGATCAGCGCATTATGCCAGTCGGAAACGTAAAGGGCACCGTCTCCGCCGATTTCAAGATCACTGGGGCGGAAGTTCGGATCATCCGAGTAA
Source organism: Planctomycetaceae bacterium (assembly GCA_027080405.1). GTDB lineage: Bacteria > Planctomycetota > Planctomycetia > Planctomycetales > Planctomycetaceae > Rubinisphaera. The sequence continues at coordinate 543 of JALWSL010000562.1, read as the reverse complement.
AGAATCGGCTCGATTTCGACGGCAGTGATGTCGGCACCGTTGTATTTTACCTCGTGCTGCAAGACTCCCAGAAATCCGATTGTATTGCAGATCAAAAAGTTGCCTTGCAGTTCGTCCGGGAAATGGGAACTGGAAAGCAGGCCAGTTGCCGCAACCGGGCGAACGCGTTTTTTGAACCAGTGCTTGTTGCCGATTCCCTTGCCGATATTGACATACGAACCGGTCCCGCTGGTTCCGTCGTTGGCAAATTGGTATCCCCACTGATCGAAAACATCACCATGCGGATTGGGACCGATCGGGAAATGGAACTCGAATTCAAAAGTGCGCGGGTTGAAGCGGTGCACACCGCTTGAACCGGAGCGAAATGTTTTTGTTGGTGTTTCGAAATTCGCCGTGTTGAAAATACCACGCGACCAGTAGAGCCAGCCGTCCGGGCCGATGAGCATCGCGTTGGCGGAATGATGGGTGTCGGCACTGGAAACGCCCTGCAACATTCGCAATTTGAAATCGGCCTTGTTGTCGCCATCGGTATCTTTCAGGAAC
>JALWSL010000561.1 GCA_027080405.1 Planctomycetaceae bacterium | reverse complement strand
AGGAACCTCCCGATAATGAGGGGAACTTTCGAATTGAATCCCAAGACTGACGGAGGACTTGCAGTCCGAGTCAGTCCGCCCACCAATTAAAAGCTACCGCCTTGTAGGCGGTAGATCGTTTACTTCCCTTTTTTGCGGATATAGGCGATCAGGTCTGCGAAATCCTGGAGGGAAATTTCCTTTTCCAGACCGTCGGGCATCAGCGACTTTCCGGTGCTCTGGAGTTCTTCGAGATCGCTTCTCAGAATGACCTGGCGTTTGTTTTCCGCTGCAACAAGTGTGATGCTGTTTCCGGTTTCCGTTCCCATCATTCCGCTGAAGGTACGCCCATCTTCCGTCACGGCCACATAGGTGACATATTTGCCATCGACCCCCGCGCTGGGATCGAGAATGGCGGTCAACAGGTTGGCCGGTTTGGTATCGGTAATCGACCAGAGATTCGGGCCGATGTCATACCCGACACCTTCCAGCTTGTGACAGGCCGCACAATGTTTTTTGAAAACAGCGGCTCCCTGCGCAGGATTGCCTTTCAGTTGAAGGACCGATTGATATTGCTGAATCACTTTTTTGCGATTGCCACTATTGGCGTCACTGAGCAAAGCCTTGATCCTGGCCCGGATTTTTTTATCTCGATAAACCAGTAGTGACTGTCGGGTGCTGGCATCAACATCGGCCCGGGCGACCTCACCCTTCTCGATGGCATCGAGCAGATCGGAAAGCCAGACGCTTCTTGTGGAAAGAACTCCCAGGACTTCGGCTCGTGTGGCGGGGCCATAACTTCGCCAATTGGCCAATAGAACCTGACTGATCGCAGAATCCGTTAATGTTCCCAGGTGCCTGACAACCGCTTTTTGAATCGCTGGTGAAACCTGTGGTGTCAAGAGTTGTCCAAGTATCTGAATATCCGCCGTCCGCTGAGCCGGGTTTCGAGCCAGCAGGCGAACTGCGGCGATGCGCAACGCTTCGGTCGCCTGTCGGTCGAGAACAACCTGGCGGGCATTTTCAATCAGGGTAGAAACCTGTTGGACGAGTTTCTTTTCGCGTTTTCCTTCCTGGGCGGCAAGCGTTTCCAGGGAGGTTTTTCGTTTCTGCATCGCATCGAGCAGGCCGGCCACCGTTTCGTTTTGCCAGGGCAGGTCGTCGGGGTTATTCAATGCCAGTATCGTTGCCAATCCCTCAAAAGTTGCCTGTCGATTTTCGAAAGCGACCGAAAGAGCGAGCAGTTGACCGACCAATCGTCCGGCCTCGGCGTTTTGCCGCTGTTGCAGCGCCACCTTCAGGATTTCCCCCAGGTTCTGACTGTTGATGGAACTCGTCAGAGCGGCGGAAATGTAGAAGTCATTCGCATTGTGGATCGCCAGATAGGCCAATGCCCTGGCACTTTCGGTACCGGGCCATTCGCCCAATGTGCAGGCAAGTTGCAAGCGGACTTTGGCATCGGGATCGTTCACCATTTTCACAGCCGTAGCGATTACCCGCGGTTCCCGTTTGCCCAACGGTTCGGCAACGCGAATCGCCTGACGTCGCACACCGGGGGATTGATCCCGAAGCAGGTGAGTGACGATCTTCACCGAAGCCGCATTCAATCCCTCGAGAGCGCAAAGAGCATGCAGGCGGGCCAACGGATTCGGAGAGTTGAGCGCCAGTCGTTCGAGTGGTTCCACAGCCGATCTGTCTGCTTTTTCCACCAAAAGCTGTTGAACGATGTCGCGCTGTTGACCGTTCGGGCTATCCAATGCGGCAACCAGTTCCGGTATCGACAGATTGATGAAGCGGGGAATCGGGCGGGGATGTTTCCCTTTGGGGTAGACTCGATAAATGCGTCCTTTGTTATCGCCGTGCCGGTAAAACGGTTTCAGTTCCTCACGTCCTTCCGGAGTCAACCATTGTGGATGTTCGATCATGTACCGATACATATCGACGATCCACAGAGCACCATCGGGGCCGGTGGTGACAAAAACCGGACGACACCAGCGATCTTTCGACGCGAAAAAGTCCCGCTCGGATTCTCTCGGATCCCGATGCGATTTGAAACTGACGCCGTCTTCTTCGATGATGTTGTGCTGCACCAGATTGTGAAACGGTTCACAGGTAAAAGCGTGTTCGGCACGGTGACGGGGAAAGAGCAGATCGTCGCGGTAGATCATGGCGGAACAGGCTGAGGTAAACCGTCCGGACTGTTCGAAACTGTGAAACCGTTTCTGCGGACTTTTCGCCGGATAAACCTTCGGATTACGCGGCCCAACGACCTGCACACGCGGATCGGGTGAGGCGATATATGGATTTCGGCGCATGTAATCATCATTGAGTACATAATGCCAAAGTGGAAAGCTGTTCTGCTCGCCGAACCAGTTTCCCCAATCATCCCGATTGCGACCGAACTGCGAAGGCCCGGATTGCGGATCGATCTCTCCCGTATCCGGTCTGAAGCGGAAATCACGGCTGCCCAGGTCGATTTTTTTTCCTGCTTTTACCGCTTTGATGCTGCGATCCGCTCCGTATCCCCCATGATGGGCCCCGCTGGCACAATAGACCCAGTTATCCAAACCGCGTTGCAACCCGTTGACACGCAGTTGTTGATTCCCTTCCTGAAAACCGGAAAAGAGGACTTCCCGTCGATCCGCCTTGCCGTCGCCATTGGTATCTTCGGCGAAGAAAATATCAGGAGCAGCCGTGACCAATAACCCGCCGCCCCAGGGAAGCAATCCATTCGGAAAGGGAACCTTGTCGAGAAAGAGAGTGGCGGAATCGTACTTCCCGTCGCCATCAGTGTCTTCCAGAAATTTGACCTGTCCGCCCGGCTTGCCCTGGCCGTCCATCCCCATCGGGTAATCGATCATTTCCGCGACCCATAATTTCCCATCCGGCCCCCAGGCGATCGCAACCGGATCGACCACCAACGGTTCGGCTGCCACCAGTTCCACTTCAAAACCGTCCGGCACATACGAAACGGCTAGCGTTTCTTCAGGGGACATCGGGGGAGAATCCGGTTCAGGAGCCTTGCCGTTCCCTGTTTTGTCGGCAGCGTGAACTCCCGGAACAGACAAGGCGATCGCGATCAAAAAAGTGGCGAACCAAAAGAGGTCCTTGGAACAAGCAGGACGGTACATAGTCATCTCTCATCTCGATTATCATGGCCGACGGTTTACGATACCCGAACCCTACGATACCCGAACCGGTCTGGGGAATTAAAGTCAAACTGACGTTTACAGCGTTATTCAGTTGGGAATCATTTTTCTGAAACAGGGGCCAATTGAATCTTGCGATAGAATATTTCCGACGCCTCGCACTGGAAGGCGATCGTTCCTTTTTCAAGCGGAACCCAGGTTTTAACGCCGTTGACGAGCATCGGTTTTTTCATATCGAACAGTTCCATCACCAGAAAACCGTTGACCCAATAGCGGGCCTGATCGCCTCGCACTTCAACTTCCACCCCATTCCAGCCTTCGAGCCGATCCCGCTGTTGAGATCGTCGTATTCTCATGATCCGCGTTCCAATGGAGGGGCCGGTTGTTCCTTCCGGTATAATCTTCGCGATGCCTCCCTTGTCTTCGGGAAGATAGATCAAAGGGGCCGATGGCGCTGACGCCACGAAACTACGAGCCTGACTGCCTACCAGATAGGTGTCGCCCGTGTCGTGCTCCTGTACCTGAAGCTCGACTGACTGCGGGAAACCACCCGCGACCCATTTGCTGCGGTCCAATCCGAAACAGTGAAAAAGAAGCCCGGCATCCCGCCTGCTCGTTTTGCGGGGGGCGAACTTTTTCTTTCCCCATTTATATTCGAATCGCAAACGGTAATGGGAATACTCTTTTTTCGTCATGATCACACCATAGGAAACCCGCACCTCTGGATCGGTCTGACGATAAGTGTGAATCATCCCATCGTGAACAGTAAAGTATTGATGCCTGTCTTCGTTGTCCGGTTGCCC
>JALWSL010000560.1:3315-3954 GCA_027080405.1 Planctomycetaceae bacterium | reverse complement strand
ACTCGGCTGGAATAAAGATAATCTCAAACAGTTCAAACGGCGTCTAGCCGACTACCTGCGGCATCAAAAAGAGAAAGGGAAACCAGATCTGAAAAAGAAGCAGTTCGAGGAAATGCTCAAAAACATGCGACTGACCGGAAAGCGGAAATCACGTTCCGGAACAGAAACGGGTCGGGCATCGCCGGACGAATTCGCACCGGTCATCATCCCTGCTCCTCCCGAATACCGGGAAATCGGTCAGGCATTCAAAAGGAGTCTTTCAGAATCGAGGAAGAAAAAACCGTAAGCTATCGCCTGTCTGCCCGCTATTTGCGGAATCGATCCATTTGTGACGAACAGATCGCGATCCTGTGAGGTAAGGAGTTTGCAGGAACTGGAGATTTGGAGTCGAATATCGTAACTTCAGACGCATCGATCTTCGCAATCAGAATAGACATTTGGCCAGAGGGTGTTTCGTTGGAGAAGTCATTGATGAGGCGTTTTAATTGGCAATCGATTGTTCTGTTGACCTGTTTCCTTCTGTCGGCGTTGCTGTTTCAGGTTCCGACGCAGGCTCAGTTGAAAAGCGAGCATCGTCGTGAGCTTTCCGCCGTTCGCAAAAATCTGTCCAAGGTTTCTTCGCTGATCCGTCGAAAAAAA
>JALWSL010000560.1:0-3305 GCA_027080405.1 Planctomycetaceae bacterium | reverse complement strand
CTGGACGAAGCGCAACAGATTGTTGACGAGGCCGATGAGAAACTGAAGGAAATCATGGAGGATGCGGGGGTCGACGAAAAAGATCGCACGATCGCCGGTGTCCTCAAGGCGATTTCCTTTCAGAAATCGAAACTCGAACGGAGTATGAACCCGGGAGCGGGGAAGAATGCGGGGATCAGTTTCTCCAAACAGGTTGCGCCGATTCTGGCAAAAAATTGTCTGGGATGTCACGACGATACCGCGCGCGGTCGATTAAGGCTCGACACCTTTGCAGGAATGAGACAGGGTGGAATGAGCGGACCGTTGCTGGTGCCGGGCAATGCCCAGCGATCCTTGCTGATGGCAAAACTTGTTTTTCCGGGGCCGCAGCGAATGCCCAAGGGGAGGGGACCACTTGCGCCGAATGATCTGAAAACAATCGCTACCTGGATCAGTCAGGGGGCAAAGTACGATCAGCAGGATCCGAACCTGTTGCTGACAGATCTCGGCAAGGAAAAACCGAAGAAAAAACCGATGATTAAAGTGGCAAAACCGGATGGCACAGAAACGGTCTCTTTCAAAAAAGATATCGCGCCGATGTTTGTCAAATTCTGTTATCGCTGTCACAGCGGCAACAACCCGGACAGCGGTTTTTCTGTGGAGACATTTGAGAAGATTCTGATTGGTGGTGACAGCGGGGAAGTGCTGGTTCCCGGCAGTCTGGAGGAAAGCCGTCTGTTCCGCTTGACCGGGGGGCTCGAAAATCCGCGTATGCCTCAGGGACAGGCCCGAATCACGCGAAAGAACTACGAAGACCTGAAAGCCTGGGTGAAGGAGGGGATCAAATATGATGGTGGTGATCCCAAAATCCCGCTGCGGGAAATGGTTCCTACTGATGCGGAAATCCTGGCAGCCCGCCTTCAGAAAATGTCGGAAGATGAATTTCGGCAATATCGAAAAGAAAAAGCGGAAAGCCATTGGCGAAAAACCCTTTCCAGTGCCAAGCCGGTGACGGTTGCAACAGAAAAATTTCTGGTCATGGGAAACGTGGAGGAATCCCGTTTGATAGAAACCGCCAAGTGGGCAGATGGAATTTTGCAGGATATCCAGAAACAGTTCGGCACCAAGAGTCTGCCCGTCTGGAAAGGGCGACTGGCGATCTATGTTTTCAAGGATCGATACGATTATGACGAGTTCAATCGTTCGATCGAAAACAGACAGCCGGCAAAAACTCTTTTCGGGCACGCCAAAGTTACTGCCAACTTCGATGATGCCTATGTCGCTGTTCTGGATACGGGTGATACCAATGGAACAACAAAACCGTCGATGAAGTGGACTCTTGCCAAGTCGTTGACTTCCGCCTTTCTGCAGATCAACGCCAAGGCGCGTCCAGCCTGGCTGATGGAAGGAGCCGGTTGGGCGCTCGCGAATCAGCAATTACAGGGTGATGCCTACCAGCGAACCATGGTCAACTCTGCGGCTGACGTGTTACGGGAACTGAAACGCCCTGAAGACCTGTTCAAAAATGGCACCTTCGCTCCCGATGCCACCGAACACGTTGGGTATGTCACGGCCCGTTTTCTGCTCAGTAAAGGAAGTCTTCAGCAATTTCGGCAGTTTACTCAAATGATCATTGGTGGACGGGACGTCAATGATGCCTGCCGGGCCGTTTACAAGGCGACTTCCGCCAATCTGGCCCAAGGTGTGTTGCGCGCTCTACAATGATATAATCGGTTCCGTCCAATTGTCCCTGATAACTGTGCGGAACTGTCATGTCTGTGAATGTAGATGATGTCCTTATTATAGGTGGCGGTGTTGTCGGCCTGTCGATTGCACTCGAATTGGCGGAGTGCAATCTGACTGTTCGGGTGATCGATCGTGCCCGGGTGGGGCAGGAAGCATCCTGGGCCGGGGCGGGAATGATACCGCCGGGTGAGATTCATTTCGAAAATGAGTCGTACCGGAAAATGGCTCGGCTCAGTTCACAAATGTGGCCCGCGATTTCGGAGAAAATCAGGGAGCGAACCGGGATCGATAACGAATATCACACCTGCGGTGCGGTCATCGTCACTTCCAGTTCTTCACAACGGGAAGCGGAACAACAAGCCTGGAAAAAACAGGGAATTCAGACCGAACAACTTGCTGCCCGCGACTGTGAGAGGTTTCAGGTTGCACCATCTGTCTGTGAAGACGGGGCGTATTTTCTGGCGGAACAATCGCAGACCAGAAACCCCCGGCATCTCAGCGCGTTGAAACAGGCCTGTTTACTCCAGGGAGTCAGTATCACCGAACATCAATCAGCTCGGCTGATTGAAACCAGGGCTGGGAAACTGACCGCCGTCATCACGGACGCCGGGCGCTATCAGGCGAATCAGTTTGTTTTGGCAGCCGGTGCGTGGTCGAAAGAATTTGAACAGTCGCTGCGTCTTTCCCTCCCGGTTTTTCCTGTGCGTGGGCAAATTGTTTTACTGAAAACGGAAGGGCAAATAAAACAGATTATTGAACAGAAAAAACGATATCTGGTTCCCCGTCGGGATGGTCGCCTGTTGATTGGAGCCACCGAAGAACATGTCGGATTCATCAGACAGAACACCGCCTGTGCGGTTCGAGACCTCATTCAATTTGCGACCGGTCTGGCCCCTTCCCTGAGCGAAGCAGCGGTTGAAAAATGCTGGGTTGGATTTCGTCCCGGCTCTCCCGATAAACTTCCGATTTTGGGACGACTCGAACCGTGGGAAAATGGATTCATTGCCACCTCACAATACCGGGCCGGTCTCTCCCTTTCCCCGGTTACAGGCAGGTTGATGCGTCAACTGATCCTGAATGAGACTCCGGAAATTCCGCTGGATGATTTTTCATCAAACAGGTTTTCCTGAAAACTGCAGCGCCAGAAAAAGCAGTCAAAAAGTTTTCGCGATCCTGATACCCCGTGCAGATTCCCGGATGTTGCGCGGAGTGGCGAACGGAATTGGCGAGTTCCGGTCGGCCCGCCATTGACATCGACGGTGACCATGCTGACCGGACAACAGAGGGAAAAGTGGGCAAAAAAAGAGCCGCCGAGAAGACTTGAACTCCCGACCCACGCATTACGAATGCGTTGCTCTACCAACTGAGCTACGGCGGCATTGATCATCCGGAGTGACAGGCAGACACCCGAAAAGGCGCCAGCGTTCATGAAGCGGGCATCCCCCGCTGGTGTTGTCCTCCGTCGGTTCCCATTCTAACGAAATGCGGGTTGCAGGTCAAAAGCATTCAGCTCGACTGATCAAAATGATAACTATATTGGGCGGAAAATTTCATCAGCCAGCAAATGTTAGCAGCTATCC
>JALWSL010000559.1:3271-14968 GCA_027080405.1 Planctomycetaceae bacterium | reverse complement strand
CTTTGAAGACGATTTCGAGTCTGGCGAAAGTGTTCCTGCGCTGGCCATTCCGGGAGGGATACGGGGAGGAGCCGCTGCCGTCGCTGCGGAATGGGACATGCTTTCATTTAGCCTGGTGCTGCTTTCAACCGGCTTCATGGGGATTTGTGTTCTGCTCATGTTTGATCTGGTTCGCTCCATGTGGGGTTATGCAGAACCGTTCGGCGTTAATGGAATGATCCTTGACACCTTGCAGGGAATCATCAAGTCCTGAAGTTCAATTTGAGTGCGGCAGAGAAGATTCGTATTCGGTTGTGAATTGTCGGGACTGTACCGGTTGACGACGAGAGGAAGATGGCCGGAACAGGTGGGGCGTGGTTGCAACTGACCGCATCCGCACCAAATCCGGGGCCTCTGAAGAGACATGTTGCCTTCGCGCTACGGGGCTGCTGACCAATGGAATGCCGGCAGATTGACTGCCGACTGGCGGGCGTCGATATATCCGCTATCACCGACCGGCATCGCTTGCCCCTCGGTTGCAAACAGTGGCTGTCAGTTTATGATTGGGTTCGCATCAGGTTGCCGTCTCGTACCATTATTTCAGACCGAATAGGGAATTGTCATGCTGGAAGAAAAAAAAATGCGTGCATCGTCTTCTTTCCGCCGCCGACGGATGCTCCTGTTTGCAATCGGTCTGATTACCGGGATGGCGTTTCCGGAAAAAAGCGTTTCTTCCGGCGAACTCACGGGTAAACCAAACATCATCCTGATCCTGGCGGATGATCTCGGATATGGCGATGTCAGCTGTTACGGAGCGACTGAAGTTTCGACACCTCATATCGATCGGCTGGCAAGGGAAGGAACAAGATTTACCAGTGGCTACTGTTCGGCGGCGACCTGTACGCCAACTCGTTTCTCCCTGTTGACAGGAAAGTACGCTTTCAGACAACCGGGAACAGGAATTGCTCCACCCAACGCCACCGCTCTGATCCAACCGGGGACAGTAACATTGCCTTCCCTGTTGAAGAAGGCCGGCTATTCAACGGCAGTTATCGGGAAATGGCATCTCGGCTTGGGGGTCAAACCGGCACCGGACTGGAATGGCGAACTGAAGCCGGGGCCGTGTGAAATCGGTTTCGATTACTGTTATCTGTTGCCGACAACCAATGATCGGGTACCCCAGGTTTATGTGGAAAATCATCGAGTGGTCAATCTTGACCCAGCCGACCCACTTTGGGTTGGCATGAAAAATCCCGACAATCAGCCAACCGGGATTACCGCCCGGGAGACATTAAGAATGGATTGGTCCCACGGACACAATAACACCATCCATAACGGCATCGGCAGAATCGGTTTTTATACCGGGGGCCACAAGGCCCGCTTTCGGGATGAAGACCTGGCTGACGAATGGGTCAAGAAATCTGTCGAATGGATGGAAGCCCACCGGGATAAACCGTTTTTCCTGTTTTTTTCTTCACATGATATTCACGTGCCGCGGATGCCTCACGAGAGATTTCAGGGGAAAACATCACTCGGCTATCGGGGAGATGCTATTGTTGAACTCGATTGGTCGGTCGGACAGTTGACCAAAACTCTGGAGCGACTCGGCCTGGCCAGAAACACGTTGATCGTTTTTTGCAGTGACAACGGACCGGTTCTGGATGATGGTTACAAGGATGGTGCCGTTGAGAAACTTGGGAAACACCGGCCTTCCGGCCCGTTTCGCGGCGGCAAGTACACGGCGTATGAAGGAGGAACTCGTACTCCGTTCATTACCTGGTGGCCGGGGCAAATCACTCCGGGAGTCAGTGATAAAATGATCAACACGATTGATCTCCCTGCCACCTTCGCAAAGCTGACAGGCCAAACCGTTCCTCCAGACGCCTTTCCGGACAGTTTTGATATGCTCGATGTTTTGCTGCACCGTCCGGACGCGACAGAGCGAGAGTATGTTGTTGAACAGGGTATCCGCGCAATTGGCCTGCGAAGTGGCGACTGGAAACTCGTTTCTTTCAGTCCCCAAAGAAAAAAGTGGGCCAGGAACAAGAAGTTGAAAAAGAATCAGACGAAGTACGAACTTTACAATCTGAAAAAAGATGCCGGAGAGAAAAATAATGTGTTTGATAAATATCCGGAAAAAGCCCGGCAAATGATCGACCTGCTCGACCAGATCAAGGCGAACGGAACACGAACGGCTGCTCCATCATAGCGCAGTCATACAACCAGTGCGGAGGGGTTGATGCCACCCGATCAGGTGCAGATCGTCTGATCGGTCCATTCAGCTCCGGTTCATAGCGAGCTGGCGTCCATCATTTCGACGGTATTGCCAGCCGGATCGCTGATGTAGACCGAACGGGTGCCGTCGCGGTGATTTTTCAGCTCACCATATTTTTCAGCGTTGGGGCAGGTATAACCGATGTGCGGCGGATGCTGATCCGGGATTACCAGCGCCAAGCCGATATTGTCGAACTTCAACAGAGCCCAGGTTTCATCCTGATAGGCGATCTCGCACTGGAATTTCTCCCGATACCAGTCGACGGCTGCGGCAATATCTTCGACAGAAATCGCGACGTGATGAACCGAGTCCAATTTCGCAGGAGATGATTGCTCGCTCATGGCTCCTCCCTCCTGTTCGGTAAAGGCAACGTTAATCGATTGCTTCGACATCGGTATGAGGCAGACAGGCCATCTTGTAGAACAGAGACGCCTGTTCGCACGCTTCAACGAACTCCCTGGGCATATTCGCTTCGGTTTCTTCATCCCATTCGATGATATATTGTAGAGACGCACCGCGTCCTTTGGACTCCACAATCCTCCCCGACCAGCCCTGGGCATCTACCTCGGGGACTTCCGGAATTTTTACATCTGGTTTGAGGCGAATCCTCGCACCAGCTGCCAATTTTGTTTTCTTGGCCGGCATGTTCCTGTCGATGTCCGTTCTTTTGAAGTGTCCCTCAACAATCCCGGCGAGCCCATCCTACTCAGCCATCAACAGAGTCGTTGAAGCGATGGGTTCTCAAGCCGGGAACCAACTCGTAGCCAGTACATGGTAACGATCTCCCTCATTCTCGCAACATTCCATGCAGAGATCAACCGTTTTTCACCTCCCGCGGCCTCAAACGATCTCCAGAACGGGTCAATTTGTCCAGATTAGAGAAGGTCCTTAACGGCGTCCCGCTCGTCACGAAGCTCCTGTAATGTGGCCTCGATTTTTGATTGGGCAAATTCGTTATGCTCGACCCCCTGTACGATTTTCCATGTTTTTCCGTCTCCCGTTAGCGGATAGCCAAAAATCAGACCTTCATCGACTCCGTAGCTGCCATCACTGCGGACGGCGGCACTGAAAACATCGTTCTCAGCGGTCGGGCGGATGACGCTTTTAACGGAATCCAATGCAGCGTTGGCGGCGGAAGCTGCGCTCGATGCTCCACGTGCCTTGATGACTGCCGCTCCCCGTTTCTGGACTGTTTCAATGAATTCGCCCTGAAGCCATTCGAGATCGGTAATGACTTCTGGAACCGGTTTCCCGTTGATTTGGGCGTGATAGAAGTCCGGATACTGGGTTGCAGAGTGGTTTCCCCAGATGGCCATGTTGGTCACGGCCGAAACGGGTTGGCCCGCCTTGTGCGCCAATTGGGAGGCCGCCCGGTTTTGGTCGAGTCGCGTCATGGCGAAAAAGCGGTCACGGGGAACATTGGGGGCGTTCGCCATCGTGATCAAACAATTTGTGTTGCAGGGATTTCCAACAACGAGGACTCGAACATCATCAGCCGCTGCCGCTTCGATCGCTTTCCCGGTACTGGTAAAGATAGGCCCGTTGATTCGGACCAGATCACCCCGTTCCATTCCCGCTTTTCTGGGAACCGATCCCACACAAAGAACCCAGTTACACTCGGCGAATCCGGCTTCAAGATGCTCACTATCCTGCTTGACAACCCCGGCAAGGGTTGGGAAGGCGCAATCTTCCAACTCCATTTCGACGCCATCAAGAGCAGCCATCGCGTGCGGCAATTCGATCAGATGCAAAATGACCGGCTGATCAGGCCCGAAAACCTCGCCACTAGCCAATCGAAAGACCATGGCATAACCGATATGACCTGCCGCACCTGTAACCGCAACTCGAATGGGGGGGTTCATCGTCTTCACTCCGTCTGTTAATTCAAAAACCGATACACGATAACTGCCCGTATGTTTTAGCGAGTTGTAATCGGAGTCTCAATGATAGCAAGCGATATCGAGTGAGAGTTTTGGAGAATTGACGGGACCGCGATCGCACCAAAAAAGTTTCGGTAAACGGGGCACAAATAAACAAATAGTAGGAAAGCGAAGCTGCAGAAACCGGGGCTTCACCGTCGAAAAACCGTTCGATGCCTTCTGCTTGCCGGTCAGGAGAGGATCACCTTTCTGGAACCGGCCACCGCTTGACCGATTCTGTAACAGGGGAGATTTTCCGCTTTCATCTGCGTCTGGATACTCTCGACGGCTTCCTCTTTGCAAACGATGACCAGGCCGATTCCCATATTGAAAACGCGTCGCATTTCATTTGCGTCGATATTGCCCAGATTTTGCAATTCAGTGAACAGTATTGGAGTTTCCCACTGATTCTGATCGATATTCAAATCGATATTTTCAGGAAGAATTCTTTCCAGATTTTCCGCCAGTCCGCCTCCGGTGATATGCGCAATCCCCGTGATCCCCGCTCTCGTCCGGCTCTCTTCGAGGACGGTTTTCAGTGCCCGGGAGTAAATTCGGGTCGGTTTCAACAGTGCTTCCCCCACCGTTATCTGCAAACCGGGGTAAAGATCATCCACATTCAGCTTGGCGTGATCGAAGATCACCTTGCGGATCAGCGAATATCCGTTGGAATGGAATCCGGAAGACGCCAGACCCAGTACAACATCGCCCGCCTGGATCGCCTGGCCGGTGATCATTTCCTCTTTCTCCACCACAGCGACACAGAAACCGGCGAGGTCGAAATCATCTTTCTGATAAAGGTCGGGCATGATCGCCGTTTCGCCCCCGATCAGAGCCATGCCGGAATCCTGGCAACCCTTCGCAATTCCCTTGACGAGCTGTTCGGTGCGAACCGGGTTGTCCTCTCCCATTGCCAGATAGTCCAGAAAGAACAGCGGTTCGGCGCCCAGACAGAGGCAATCGTTGACGCACATCGCGACCAGATCGATTCCGATTGTATCGTAGATGTTTGTCTTCTGCGCCAACATCAGTTTCGTGCCGACGCCATCGGTGCCGGAGACAAGCACAGGATCCCTGTACCGGCGGCCTCCTTCGCCCATCAGGCGGAACAGTCCCGCAAAACCTCCTTCCAAAGGCATGACCCGCGCTGTTATTGTTCCCTGCACGTGCGAGGAAATTCGACGCATCGACTCCTGATAGCGATCCAGATCGACCCCCGCCGATTGATAGTCAAACCCCGTCACGATTCACTCCAATATCATCTAGTATCATGTTGAATGCAATTTTGCAGAAGACTCCTGATTGCCCGCCAATCGTACAGTTGCCCGAACCCCGAGTTGACGCAAAACAGTTCTGTTTCACATTAGCAAATACTGGTTGGCGGACACCGGATTGTGATTTCTATCATCTACTGCCCGCCTCGCTCATCCACTTTGTATGACTATCGGCAAAAGAATACTACCGGTAAAAAGTTGCGAACGGCCTGCCAATATGGAAAAACACCGGTTTGGTCGCGGTAATCAGAATGAGCCAGTCGTGCCGGGCGCTACCGCTGACGCCCCATCAAATAGAATGCCCGAGGCGCAGGGGAATTGAGCAGATCGTTGAGTATCGAAAGTTCCGATTTGGCCCTGACTGAACCGAGCAAAACATCTGCCAATGTCGGCGGGTAGGCGTATTCGATGACGTTGACTTTGGATAATCCGAGTTTTTTCTGCAAATCTTCGATTACTTTTTCGAGGTAGGCAATCTCGTCGATCAACCCCTCTTCCTTTGCCTGGGTTGCGGTGAAAATTCTTCCGGTGGCGACTGATTCGATTTTTTTGCGATCCATATTCGGGCGACCGGAGGCAATCACATCCAGAAAACGCTGATAGGCATCGTCCAAAATTCCGTTCCAGACTTCACGATCTCTCGGGCTGATTTCCTTGAACGAACTGAGGGAATCCTTGAATTCTCCTGTTGTCAGCGGTTCCGACTTCATCCCGACTTTTTCAGCCAGTTCAACCATGTTGTAATGAGGGATGATCACACCGATTGAACCGGTCCAGGTGGTCGGTTCAGCGTAAATCCGCCCCTCTTTTCCCGCTCCCATTGCAATGTAATATCCCCCCGAAGCCGCGACGCGTTTCATTGAAACATAAACCGGCTTCACTTTGGAAAGCTTTGTCAACCTGTTGTATATCTGATGGCTATCCGCCACCAATCCGCCCGGGCTATCGACAACGACAATCGCTCCCTTGACGTCGTCATCTTCTATTGCCTGATCAATTTCCTTCAACAGCCGCTCCGTAAAGGGAGGCATGATGGTTGTCGAAACATTGAAAATTGCAATTTTATTTTTTGCTCCACTGTCTCCCGAATGATGCTTTTCGATTGGAGCCTCTGCGGTGTTTATTTCTGACACCGAGGAGGAAAGCAGAATGATGTTGAGCAGAATCGAAAAAACAAAAATCATCTGGAAGAAACGGGAGAGAATTCCACCACCACGAGGCTGGTTCTCCACAACAATGCGGACAACCTGTTCGTTCGGATTCGACGCCCCCCCCGAACCGGACGGCTTTGAACGCATATCGGAATCATCCATCTCTTTTATTCTCCCCTGAAACAGCACAAGTTCTGATCACTGGTGCAAGGAACGAAAACTGTTCCCACTTATTTCTGTCTGATCTGCCCGAATTGATTGGCAAAACTCTTTGGATTGCTTATAGAAAGACCGCTTTGCCCGTGCAACAGAGTGACGATTGTTTCAGTCTGTTTTTCGGGCGTCACTTTTCTTCAGCAACAGTGTACGTCGGGGCATCTTTTTTGTCATTTCATTTTTGGAAGATTATGTAAAACAGGCAAAAATGCTCAACAATCGAAAGATACCTGGATCATTGAAGGCTGGAATAACAGAAATTCTGGCTGAGCGGGATCATCTTGCCATCTTTTTTCTGTTTCGTTTTTTCTGTTTTGTCTGTCTGCCTTGTCTGTTACTGTTACAGACAGATTCGTTACACGAAGTAACATCTCAACGAGAGAAAAAACTGATACGCATTGCTTTGGAAACTGGTCGCCATGATACAAGAATTTCCCGCAACGGGTGCATTACTGGGCCTGGACTACGGTTCGAAGCGCGTGGGGATTGCAGTTTCGACACCGGATCAGAGTATTGCATCCGCTCTTGATACGTTGCATCGCTCGCAACCTGCCCAGGATGCCAAAAGGCTCTGTAATATCTGCAAAGAATATCGCATCAAGGGGCTTGTTGTCGGCCTGCCGGTTCACATGAGCGGCGATGAAGGCGAAAAGGCGAAACAGGCTCGCCAATTCGGCGAATGGGCCAGTCGCGTGACGGAATTGCCGCTCGCTTTTTGGGACGAACGTTTCACAACTACTATGGCGCACAAGCACTTACGTGAATTCAAGATGAGCCCTGCCAAGCGGAAACAGCATCTCGATAAACTGGCCGCCCAGTTCATGTTGCAGGCATTTTTGGAAATCGAAGACCGAAAATCTGCCCCCTCGGCATTGTGAGGGATTTGACTTTAATCTTTTTTCATATTTCCTCTGGACAGTTTTTTCCGTATCTCATATCACTCCCCTCACCCCTTTCAACTTGCTCGCCGTTTTTCCTACCTTGCGGGCAAAAAGTTCCTATCTCCCTTCCTTCATCTCAATCGCAGGATGTGATTGGGTCGCGAGTTTATTCATGGATGGTTCTTCAGGATCGTTGCAGGGATTTTTGCAACGAAATCTGAATTTGATTTTCCCTGCCCTGTTCATCAGTTCGATACTGGTGATCATCGTGCCGATGCACCCGGCGTTGCTGGATCTTCTTCTCGCCTGCAACATTACGGTCGCGGTCGTTATTTTGATGACGACGATTCATGTGAAAAGGCCGCTCGAATTCAGTGTCTTTCCCGCTCTGCTTTTGGGAACGACGTTGTCCCGTCTGGTGTTGAATGTGGCTTCAACCCGTTTGATTCTTTCAGGTGCCTCAACGCGAGGAACCGAAGCAGCGGGGGGAGTGATTCAGGCGTTTGGTGAATTTGTCGCGGGTGGTTCCCCTGCCATCGGGGTGATCATCTTCATCATTCTGGTCACGATCCAGTTTATGGTGATCACCAAGGGAGCCACGCGAATCGGCGAAGTGGCCGCCCGGTTTGCACTGGATGGAATGCCCGGCAAACAGATGGCGATTGATGCCGATTTGAACGCAGGGCTGATCACACAGGAACAGGCGAAAAAACGACGCGAAGAAGTTTCCGCCCAGGCCGACTTTTACGGAGCGATGGACGGAGCCGGCAAGTTTGTACGGGGCGATTCAATCGCCAGCATTATCATCACGCTGATCAACATTATCGGCGGGCTGTTTATCGGTGTCGTTCAGGAGGGAATGACATTTGCCGAAGCAGCCAGCATCTTCACCACATTGACGATCGGGGATGGACTGGTTACGCAGGTCCCCGCCTTTCTCATTTCACTGGCAGCCGGTTTGATTGTCACACGTACCAGTGTGGACAGCAACCTGTCGGGTGATGTGATCGGGCAGCTGTTCAGCAATCCGATCGCGATGTACCTCTCGGCCGCGTTTCTGGTTTCGTTATCATTCACCGGCCTTCCTACCGCTCCGATGCTGACGCTGGGCATCTGTCTTGGCGGGATTGGACTATTCCTGCAAACTGCACAAAGCAATAACGTGCATCAGCAGGAACACGAACAACAGGAACAGGAAGAACAGGAAGCGAACAGGGAACCGGGGCCGGAAGATCACCTGCACGTCAATCCGATGGAACTCGATTTGGGTTTGGGGCTATTGATTCTGGCCGACCCGGCTCGTGGTGGAGACATGCTTGATCGTGTCACCCGTGTTAGAGATCGCATCGCCCAGGATCTGGGAATCATCATGCCCAAGGTGCGTGTTCGTGACAACATGCGATTGAAGCAGAATGAATATCAGGTAAAAATCCGCAGTGTGCCCGTTGCCTGGGGTGAGGTTCTTCCCGATAAACTGCTGGCGATCAACACCGGACTGGCCAGTGGCGAAATCCAGGGGATTGATACCATCGAACCGGCTTTCAATCGCCCGGCGAAATGGATTGAACCGATGCACCGCGAACGGGCGGAGATGCTGGGCTACAGTGTTGTCGAACCTTCTGCCGTGGTCGTGACCCACTTAACCGAAGTGGTTCGCGAACATAGCGGCGAGTTGCTTTCCCGTCAGCAGGTGCATGAACTGCTCGATCATCTCAAAGAATCCTCGCCAATGGTGGTTGAAGAATTGATTCCGGATGTGTTACGGGCCTCGCAGGTTCATCAGGTTCTTGAAAATCTGCTTTCCGAAAGGGTACCGATTCGAGATTTGGAATCGATCCTGGAAACACTTTCCGACTACGCAGACCGTACCAAAGATCTTGCGATCCTGACCGAATACGTCCGTCATACATTGGCGCGAACGATTTGTCAGCAGTACCGCGACAGCAACCGCACGCTACACGTGATCACACTTGACCCGAAACTGGAAGATGTTCTGGCAGCCGGTTTTGAATTCGGCGAACGTGGAATGATTATCAAACTTTCTTCACAGGTAAGCGAAGCGGTCACTTTGGGAATTGCAACAGAGCTGGAAAAACTGGTCAAAGCCGGCCGTCCACCGGTCGTGATCTGCAATCCTCAGGTTCGAGCCGGCCTGAAGCAGATTACTTCTTCTGCACTGCCCAAATTGGCCGTGATCAGTTTGAATGAAATTACCCGTGATACCCAGGTGGAAGCACATGGGCAGGTCGATGCCAGTATTTTGTCGGTTTCACCCGCCAATAATCCACAACCACCCAACCAGGGACAACCTCCCATGACACAACAGGCAACGTAAAGGCAAAGTACAAGGTGCGTCACAACGCACATCACGTCACTCGATAGTTAATCTGTTTTTCAAATCAGTCAGTTGAAGATAACGAAGAGAACAAGGACAAATTGATGCCGGACATCAAAACATTTCGAGCCGAGACGATGAACGAAGCCCTGCATCTGGTTCGACAGGAACTCGGTCCCGATGCGTTCATTTTGCACACGCGGCAAATCCCGATCAAATCTCTTTTCCCCTGGCAGAAAGAACGGGTCGAGACGGAGATTGTCGCTTTGGCTGGTGAAGAAACCGCATCTCCAAAGCCGCAGCAGTCGAAGCCATCATATTCGACACCACAACAGATAGCCCCTGAAGCGTCCCTCAGGCAGAGAAGCCATCAACCGCCGGCGTCGAATTCCCGCTCTCGTTTTTCTGCCGAGAATTCGAAACCGGCGAGTCGAGCAACAGAAAACAGAATCCACACACCAACATCTGCAACCAAGCCGCTTGCATCGAAACAACCGATACTGGAACGATCGACATCGGAAACCCCGAAAACGGAATCAGCCAGATTGGAAAAGCTCGTCAACGAACGGCTGGATGCATTACAAAACATGGTGGAGCAGTTGACCCAACAGGTACAATCGAGCGCCTCGCCCAATATTCCGCCCGAACTGTTCGATGTTTACACCGAATTGATCGATTCCGATATCGAAGACGACCTGGCCCGCGAATTGATCACCAGACTGAGGCATCGCTGCTCGCAGGAAGATCTGGAACATCCCGAACGGATTCGTGCGTATCTGCTTGGCATGGTGGAATCCCAGATCAACTCCCGGGAAGCGATCAAGGTCACGCCCGGGCAACAGAAAGTTGTTGCGCTGGTCGGGCCAACCGGTGTAGGTAAAACGACCACGATTGCCAAGTTGGCCGCCAATTTTCGTCTGCGGGACAATATCCGTATGGGGCTGATTACCGTCGATACCTACCGCATCGCCGCGGTCGAACAGTTGCGCACCTACGCGGATATTATCGACTTGCCGATGAAGGTCGTGACCACCCCTCGTGAAATGAAACAGGCTGTCGAAGAGCTTTCGCAGATGGATCTGATTTTAATCGACACCGCGGGGCGCAGTCCGCAGGATGATTTGCGCATTCAGGAATTGAAAAACTATCTGAATGAAATCGTTGTCGATGAAGTTCATCTCGTTCTCAGTGCGACAACCGGTTACCGCCATCTGAAAAAGACGGTTGAAAAGTTTTCTGCCGTGAAACCGACTTCGGTCATCTTTACCAAACTGGATGAAGCTCCCGGACTCGGCTCGTTGGTGAATGTCTGTGGAAAGCTCGGCCAATCACTCAGTTATCTGACAACAGGACAGAACGTCCCCAACGATATCGAACCGGCTGAACCGACCCGCACCGCCAACCTTGTTTTGGGATACGAACAGATTGAAACATGACAAAACAGCGTGCCCTGGACGCTCTTGCTTCCCTGAGCGCGATCACCTTGAATGCGATGCCTTTGATGTACTGCGGCGTCTTTCCAGATTAAACCTGTTTACTGAATATCACTGAATGTCAACCATGAATTCATCACCTACCGATCAGGCTTCGATACTGCGATCGCTGATTGATCAACGTGCCAACAAAAACCAGCCTTCATCAGAATGTGATTCCGGACCAACGTAGCG
>JALWSL010000559.1:0-3261 GCA_027080405.1 Planctomycetaceae bacterium | reverse complement strand
GGAGGCGTCGGAAAATCGCTGATCGCGTTAAACCTGGCGATTTCACTTTCCCGGGCTGGTCAGAAAATCTGTCTGCTGGATGCGAATTTGGGGTTGGGCAATCTTGATTTGCTTTGTGGCCTGAACGGCTACTGGAACCTGTCGCATGTGCTAAGCGGGGCCAGACGTCTGGAAGAAATCATTCTGAAAGGGCCAGCCGGAATTTCGATTTTGCCGGGCGCTTCGGGATTGAGTGAACTGGCTGACCTGCGGGCTTCAGGAAGAGAACGGCTCATTCAGGAACTGACCCAACTGGAGCAGCAGTACGATTATTTTCTTATCGACAATGGTACGGGCATCTCACGAAACGTGCGGCATTTTGCCTGTTCTGCAGATACCGTTTTGCTGGTATCGAGTCTGGAGGCGACATCGCTGGCGGATACTTATGCCGCGTTGAAAATTTACCAGGCGGCCCGGTTGCAGGATGTTCGGATTATTTTCAATCGGGCAGAAATCAGACAAGCCAAACCGGCGATTGACAATCTCAAAAAAACAGCCCGGCAGTTTCTGCAATGCGAAGCGCACGTGATGGGATGTATTCCGGAAGACACCCGCATGCAGCAATCCGTTTCTGCAAGAGAACCATTATTGATCAGCCATCCGGATTCACCAGCCGCGTTGGCAATCACACAATTGGCCAAAATGCTGAACGCGAAGCACCACCGAATCACTTCTGGTGAAAATCATCCCTTTGTCAAGCGGTTGTACGCCGACCAGCACTCCGCAGCGTAAACGGAAGGATGAAGCTGGAACCTGTTTACCTGATTTGTTTCTTTTTTACCAACTGTCAAACTTTGACGATTACATAATTTACAAGGAAAGGACTGAATTTACCAAAGATAAAATGCCGATCCTGAATAAGTAACGATCTTTTTTCAATGCGCTTAAGTTGCGTAAAAATAAAAGAGCTTTCGAAAATCAGGAACGGAGATGGCACTTCAATACGCTTTTCGTCTTGGCGCACTTGCATTTGCGGTCACCTTAATCCGTGCCGCATTTGAAAAAACGTCGTTTACGGGCGGCCTGCAGGATTCATTTTGTGTCGGTTTGGTCTTTCTTGGCATCGGTTTTGCGGTAGGAGAGATCAGTCGCCACATCGTTGAGGAGTTGGCTGAGCGGGAGTTCTCGCTGACCAGCTTGCCAGCAGAGACGGGCGTGATGGATGCGAAATCAAAAGCTGAGACCAAAGGTTCCTGAGACCGGACGGCTGGCGACGATTTCGCTGCATGAAGTGCCTGGAATGAAATCTCGAAAGCTGTCTTTCAAACTGGCAGACATTTTTCAGATCGAATTCACCAACAGTTATTTTTATTAAATCACTCGGGCACACGTCTCTGGATGGACTACCAGGCCGCAAGGCAACAACGAGACACTCACATGGAGGAGTCAATGGCGACGAAACTATCACAGGAAGAAGTTCTTGAAATCTGGAAAGAATACAAAAAAGACCAGACCAACCAACGGTTACGCAACAAGTTGATTGAACGGTTTTTGCCGCTGGTGCGATATAACGCCGAACGTGTCTGGGCGAAGCTGCCCGATGGTGTTGACCTGAACGATCTGATGAGTGCCGGCGTCTTTGGCCTGATGGACGCCATCGACGCGTACGACCTGAGCCGGGGCGTGAAATTCGAAACGTATTGTGTGCCCCGTATTCGCGGAGCCATGTTGGACGAACTGAGAACAATGGATTGGGTTCCGCGGCTTGTTCGCAGCAAGGCAAGTAAACTGGAGGCGGCTCGCAAGGCGGTCGAAGCACAATATGGCCGACCACCAACAGATGAAGAAATCGCAGCAAAGATGGAACTGCCCATGGAAGAGTACGAGAAGCATAAAGCCGATGCTTCTGCGGTGAATCTGGTCAGTCTGAATAAAAAATGGTACGAAACCGACAGCTACAAAGATGTTCGCGAAATCGACATTCTGGAGGATGGCAAGGGCGAAGACCCGACCGACAGTATCCAGAAACGTGACATCATGCGACTCGTCACGAAAGGACTCAACCGCAACGAGCGATTGATCATGATCCTCTACTATTACGAAGAACTGACGATGAAAGAGATCGGCGCTACGCTTGGCCTTTCCGAATCACGCGTAAGCCAGATGCACTCCAGCATCGTCAATCGATTGAAAGAACAACTCCGAAAAAGACGTCCCGAGTTTTCTCAGCAGTAACATCTATTGAGATTGCAAAACGGATTCAACAGGAAAAACCGGATACCGTTTTCTCGACGCGTGCCCTCAAAGCACCGGCAGCCCCAGTCCATTGCTGCCGGTGCTTTTTTGTATTGAAACGACAAGATGCCTCGAGACGCATCTTTGAAACTGCAACGCACCCCGCTTCACCTGTGTCGCAGCCCACCTGATGAAACGTGGCAAACGAGCCGTGACGCCACGGTGTCTCTCGCTGCTTAATGCGAACGGAAGAAATCTCATTCCGGTTCGGACACTCTCATCAAGCCGGAAGCTGCCCGAAAACGGTCGAGCTTTCACCCTTAATTGCGTCATTCTGACACACCCCTGGTGACATATTGACGCAGTTATCGCGCTTTATTTCGCGAGCCTAAAAAAATTCTCAATATATTTCATAATGGACCTTGACGTCCTTATTTCCGGCTACTAATTTTCACGACAAAGATATCTGGATAACTATATCTTCTTCTGTTTGATTAAGTAAGCCTGCAGACAGGGTTTGTCGTCGATGACCATTTTGATTGTGACTGGATGGAAGTCATGAAGTTTGCACTGCATGTTAATAGTTGCTCCCTTGTTCGAGGTTGGGGAAAAGCCTCTTTTCGAATTGTTGCGGTACTGTTTGCGATGGCGTCGCCTGCTGTTGCAATAGGACAGGAATCGGCCCGTTATTTTCGTGCCAATTGTATGACCTGCCATACGATTGGTGGTGGTCGGCTGACTGGTCCCGATTTGAAAGATGTCACGAAGCGAAAAGATAAGGAATGGTTGATCAAGTTTATTCAGAATCCCCCTGCGATGATCGATTCTGGCGACCCTTACGCTGCGAAGTTGGTTGAAGAGGCTCGTGGTGTCAAGATGCCGATTGCAGCCGGGATGAACGCTGCCCGGGCCGCAGACATGATTGCCTTGATCGAAGCGGAATCGAAACTTCCCGAATCGCAGTTTCAGGGGGCGAAGTTTTCAACCAAACCGTTTACCGACAAGGATCGGGCGACCGGGCGGGCGATTTTCGTCGGCAGCCAAAAA
>JALWSL010000558.1 GCA_027080405.1 Planctomycetaceae bacterium | reverse complement strand
TTCGCGGTCGTAAATGCCATCCCCATCCAGAGCGATCAACCCGACAAAGGAGAAGTTGTAGGAACGCCCCGCTTCCCACAATGGAGAGTAGACAACATCGCCAGGAGCAACCGGCCGATGAATATCAGACTTGATAATTCTCGCTTCCGCCCGATCCGGCCAAACACGCGTCACCTCAATTTGAGCCTTGATATCTTCGCTGGAACGTCCAACACCCTTGTTGTTCTTGTCGTAAACGCTGAACGTAATCTGGGGCTGCAGTTTATCCCGGGAGCCGATATTCAACCAGACAAGTTTCGTGGCGATATCAACATTAACAATCGTTGCATCGGGCCGTTCAAAACTGACCTGTTCGATCTTGTCCAGTTTTTCATTCAGGATAATATTCAACTGGGTCAGGGCACTGATTTTACTCTTCAGTTTTTTTATCTGAGCCTGAAACGCTTCCTGCTCCTGTTCCTTTTCGAGCTGGATTTCCGCATAATTCGCCCGTAGTTCTGCAATTTCAGCGTCTTTGGTCGCAATATTCTCTTCGTACGATTTTATCTGATCCTGCAAATCGCTGTTTGCCTTGTTCGTTGCCGCCTGGAAACTTTCAACCCGCGTATTGCACTGTTCCTGCAACAGTCGGTATTCGTTTTGCTGCTGAACCAGTTCGTTTTGAACCTGATCACGTTTTTTGCTCAGATTGTCCACCTCGTTCCTCAGGGCGACAATCGTTGCAGCGTAGGTTTCCTGGGCAACGTCGCCTCCGTAGGTTCGAATGTCGTCCATCATGGCACCGATAACCTTGGTTTTGTTATCGAGTTCCCCAACCCCGATCTGGTTGTTGTCGAATTTGTGCCCGATCAAGGTGAGCAGCGCATCGATCTCTTCCAAACGGCTTCGCAATGCGGTCTCACTCTGGGATGCAGTCGTCTCCGCCGCTTTTTTGGCAGCAACAAGCTCCTCACGTTCACGGAGTTGAATGTACCACATTCCTGCGAACACAGCCGTTGCCGCACCAAAAAAGAACAACCAGATATGCACGCCTGTAACTCGCCCTGCTGAAGCCGCCATGGCACTTTTCCAGTTCTAGGTATCACTTGGAGAAACAAAAAAGGATAACATGAGCGCCAACTCATACCGAAGGCAAACATGCCCGAGGAACCAGACTTCCACCGCCAAAACCGGGAAAGCCTTTCATTCACTTGAAGGAACTTCCAATTTCAACCACCTCTTGCCCAAAGCCTTCTCCCCAAAAACAAGGCAGACAATCTCGTCTTCCCGCACTTGAGTGTTCTTTACAAGAGGGCCAGGAATGTTGAGGCTCCCTTTGAAAATGAAGGTTCTCTTCAGAAATCACGATTCGTTTGGAATAAAACGCAAGTAATGTTCTACACCAGGAAAACCCTGACTCCCAGATCTAGCATCGATAATCGAAACCGGAAACTCAATCTCATTTTCTATCGTCGCTGCAACTGGAGAGACATTCCCAACAGGAACATCCTAAAGAAAAAGATCAGAAAGTATAAACAGAACAACCGCCTGAAACTGCAATAACTGTAAAAATCGACCTAACCAGACATCGAGACTCCCATCCCGGATGGCCTGTTCTACTACTCGATTCGAAGAACAGTTTTCAGATATCCAGACGATACCCGCACATGGAGTTCATGACGGAATCAATATGATTATCAGAGTATTAATACAGACGGACAAACCAAAATCAAGAAAAGAAGCTCGACGGGAAAGAATATCGCAACGGGAACGCTCTTTAACCAAAAACGAAATCATGGGTCATTTAACCCGAACTGACCGACAGAAACAAGTGTTTATCGGTTTATTTCTTGCTTATTCCCCGTCAATCATAAATTTGATTTCTTTGGTCGAGATTCCGTTTTCTGGGCTTTTCGCATGAAAATCGTTTGATATAACAAAGCAACAGAAGTTATCCTTAGAGAGGTGGTTGGTGGGCGTAGCCGGTTGCGATTTTCCCTGAAAAATGGATTGTCCATCGAGGCGGCAATGTGGTTGGCGTCCATCGAACTCCAATAAATTCCTATCGAATGTTCATGAAAAAGTTGTTGCTAATCCGATCTTGGCAGTGGATCAACAACAGGTCGTTTCTGTCCCAGGCTGGTTGCCCGTTGGTAACAGCCAGGACTTCTCTATCAATCCTTTACAACGGGGCCGCGGATTGATGACTAAACTGACTGACTACAACACTCCCGCTTCCGAATCAGTACGGGAAGAGCTCAAGGATTCCGCCTTTCTGGTGCATCAGACACCGCGGGGGGAGACCATCAAGAAGAATGTGCTGCGCACGACCACGCTCATTGGCTCACACGAATCGTGCAATCTTCAATTGATCTCCTCTCAGGTCGAACCGTCCCATTGTGTACTCACGTTGGATGGGCGCGGTTTCCGAATTTGGGATCTTCGTTCCCGTACAGGAACCTTCGTCAACGGGAAACAGATTCGAAGTACCCGTTTGCATGATGGCGATGAGTTGAAGGTCGGTTCTTTCACGTTCAAGTTTGAAACGACAGTGAAGGATCGCTCTCGTGAAGGCTTTTTCATCGACGACTATCGCGTTATCGGAATTCTTGGAACCGGTGGGATGGGCTGGCTGTATGCGGTGGAAGATTCCCGGACACAGGAAAAGTTTGCGTTAAAAGTTTTGATGCGACGGGCCAATCATCCGAACGTCGAGCAGCAGGAACTGCGGACCCGTTTTCTGCTTGAAGGAGAAGCGGGCGGACGGTACAAGCACCCGAATATTATCAGTGTTCTTGAATACCAGTACCGTAGCGACGTTGAGTACCTGCTTCTGGAACTGTTTGAATCAATTGATCTGCAGGAACTGGTTCTGCGGGACGGTCCGCTGGATCCCGGTTTTGTCTGCCATATCGGTTTACAGGCGGCCAAGGCGTTGCATCATATTCACCAGGCCGGTTCGGTACATCGGGATGTCAAACCTTCCAATCTGCTGATTGGCGCAAACGGTCAGGTCAAAGTTTGTGATTTCGGACTGGTTCTTCTGGGGAATGACCCTGTTGAAGATGAACTTGCCGAGCAGATGGGGAATGATTGCCTCGGCACCGCTGACTACATCCCGCCTGAACAATCCTACGACAGTTACGCTGTCGATGGACGAGCCGATCTTTACGGATTGGGTTGCGCCCTGTTCCTTGCCCTGACGGGAAAACTTCCTTTCCCGGCTGATAGAAGTAGTGATAAAATCCGCGCCCACCGCAAGTTGCCACCGCCACGCATTACCGGTTTGAATCCAAATGTTCCTGCGGAAATTGCAGCGATTGTCCATCGTTGCATGGAAAAGGATCCGAAAGACCGCTATCAGACCGGTGCGGAACTCGCCGCCGCATTTGCGCCTTTTGCGAAAGTCCAGAAAGTTCATATCAACTTCCAGGATTTAATCGCCAAGCGGACACACCAGGCTTCGTTCCGACTGGCCGATCCCCGCAAGAAACATTATCTGCAGCGTATTCCCGCCAATGTCGCCTCCTCGTTGGCTGCCATCACCAGCGAAGAGCATCTCGGCAACGATCACACGGTAATCGACGACAAACAGGCCGGTGCGGCCACTCGGTTACCCGGCGATACTTCTGCCGCACGGGATGCCTATTAGTTCCGGCAACGCGTCCATTATCAACCGATTCAAACAGGTTCGAGTCGACTTGATTTGAGAAATGCGAACAAATAGGATGGCCACGGGTGCATTAACGCATCGCAACAACCGGGCATGAAACCTGTGCCTGCCGCTTGTTTTATCACCGCTTAATTTGTCACCATCTAAATTATCACCATTGAGCTTCACTTTTGGGGTTATGTATGCCGAGCCAGTTGCCAACGCCACGCCTATCAACCGGAATCCTGAAGCTGGATGACATGCTCGGCGGTGGACTGCTCCCCGGTAAACTGACGGTTGTTCTGGGCGCGACCGGTATCGGGAAAT
>JALWSL010000557.1:5071-15027 GCA_027080405.1 Planctomycetaceae bacterium | reverse complement strand
GCATAACATAAGTTCGCCAGGGAAACGCTGCCACCACCTGTCGACTGATTTGTGAAACAGTTTCCCACAGCGATGCTCACACTAGGAATCGAAACAACAGGAAAACAGGCAAGTGTGGCGTTATTGGACGGCCGAACGGTTCTGGTACATCGCGACTTGCGCGATCAGGGTCGGCCGGATACGAAAACGTTGCCTGTTTGCGTGCAGCAAATGCTGCGACAGCAGGACATCAAAGCGGGTGAACTCGACTGCCTGGCTGTCAGTCGTGGCCCCGGGAGCTTTACAGGGTTGCGAGTCGGCCTTGTTTTCGCCAAAACATTCAGTTACACCACCGCGGTGCCACTGGTTCCGGTCGATACCTTCGCTGTCATTGCCGGGCGGCTGAATCCTTCGGAAGATTGCCCACATTCGGCAGTAATTGAAGTGGTCGAAGATTTACGGAAGGGCCAAATCGCCTGGCAACGGTTTTCGTATTGCAGTAACGGGTGGAACCCCGAAGCTGCGATTGAGGTCAGCGATATCGAAGCCTGGGCATCGCTCCCTCGGGAAAATGTTTTACTTTCCGGTCCAACTATCGACCGGATCCTCAAACAGCTTCCCGAAAGCAGCGGTTTCTCCCCCGCCGGAATCACCCCTGAACAGAAACGGTCTCCCGATGCGACTGTTGTCGCCCTTCTGGGACAAAACGAACTCAGCAAAAACGGGGCGGTACATCCATTCGAACTGCGACCGCTTTACATCCGACGCAGCGCTGCCGAGGAGAGAAGAGCAGGGAAATAATAAAGGTGCCCCGGTCTGCTCAAGCCCGAACGTTCAACGTGCCCCTGCGTCCGGCTGATCACCGTTCGGCTATTTCCGTTCGGCTTGTCTTTTCCAATCGCACCTCGCCGCACTATTTGCTTTCCAGCCGCTTCAGGCTATCTGCGGTGACATAACCTTGAACGCCATTCTCCGCCTTTATTTCAGTATAGCTGCCTGCTTCCCGTACGATGCAGACTTTGGTTCCTGCTTCCAGCTTTCCATCGGGCGGTATCGCCTGCTGCGGCCCGGCTTTGTAATAAACGACCTGTTGGGTAATGACATGCGTGGGAGAGAGGTCGGGATTCGCCGAGCGGCTGCTCTGATCGGGAATCGGAAGTTCAATCTGTTCATTTTCATTTGCCGGCTCCGGTTCGTGCTGTCCTTCCGGAACGGGGCCGGGATCATTATTCCCGTCCTCACCATTTTCACCGTTCGCCGATGCGGCCGGCCCGGCTGTTGGTGTTTCACTGCAACCTGAAAAAAGACCAGCAAACAGCACAATGGCAGATATCGCTACCACGCCACGAAAAAAACGAATGGAGTACCGCATTCTCTTTCCCTCCCTGTCACTGTTTCAGTCCTGCTGACTGTCTCTGCAATGGAAACGCCTTGTGGAACTTTTGCCCTACTACGCTGCACTATTCTGCCACAACGGGCCCGGCTGCACAAACTTCTTCGCTGACTCCCGAAGCATAATTGGCAAAATTTTCCTGAAACCGTTTCGCCAGTCCGGCAGCTGTGTTTTGATATTCATTCGGCTAGGCCCATGTGTTTTTGGGAACCAGAATATCGCCGGGCACCCGCGGGCATTCGGTCACTACGTCCAGACCGAAGATCGGATCTTTTTCGCAAGGTGCATGGGCCAGTTCCCCTGAATGGATCGCATCAATAATCGCCCGGGTCTGGGGGAGAGGGATTCGGGCGCCCACACCGTACGGTCCGCCACTCCAGCCGGTGTTCACGAGCCAGACATTAGCCTGATGTTTCTGTATTTTTTCAGCCAGAAGTTCTGCGTAACGCCCAGGGTGCCAGGCCAAAAACGGGCCTCCGAAACAGGGGGAGAATGTCGCCTCCGGTTCGGTCACACCAACTTCCGTCCCGGCGACTTTGGCCGTGTAACCGCTGATGAAATGATACATCGCCTGTTGTGGAGAAAGTTTGCTCACGGGAGGCAGAACGCCAAATGCATCGCAGGTGAGGAAGATGACATTGGTGGGATGTCCTGCCACGCACGGAATTTTCGCGTTACTCATATTTTCAATCGGGTACGCTCCACGGGTATTTTGCGTGATGGAGGTATCATTGAAATCGACATGGTGACTTTCCTGATCATAAACGACATTTTCAAGAACCGCGCCAAACCGCAACGCATTGAAGATTTCCGGTTCCCGTTCCTTCGAAAGGTAGACCGCCTTGGCGTAGCAGCCCCCCTCGATGTTGAAGATCCCTTCGTCATTCCAGCAATGCTCGTCATCTCCGATAAGATACCGTTTCTGATCCGCAGAAAGCGTTGTTTTGCCAGTTCCCGAAAGGCCGAACAGTACCGAGGATTCTCCCGTTTGTCGATCAGCGGTGGCTGAACAGTGCATCGAGAGAATCCCTTTTTTCGGCCCCCAGTAATTTACGATGGTGAAAACACCTTTTTTCATCTCGCCGGCGTATTCCGTTCCCAGAATGACGACTTCGCCATCTTCAATACTCAAATCAACCGACGTTTTCGATGTCATCCCGGTGGTGTGCCGGTTGGCCGGGAATTGCCCCGCGTTGATGATGGTGTAATCCGGGTCTCCGAACTGTTCGAGTTCTTCTCTGGTCGGAGAGATAAGCATATTCGTCATGAAAAGCGCATGGTAGGGCCGGGCACAAATCACACGAATTTTCAGCCGACTGCCAGGATCCCAGCCAGCAAACGCGTCGACACAATAAAGCCGCGGGCAAATATTGAGATAATCGATGGCCCGTTCACGGTTGATCGCGTAAGTCAGATGATCAAGAGGGAAATTGACGGGCCCCCACCAGATATCATTTTCGGAATCGGGATGCTTGACAACCCGTTTGTCTTTGGGCGATCGGCCTGTTTTCTCGCCCGAGTAGGCAATCAGGCACCCCGTATCAGAAATCGAAGTCCCTTTATCATGGAGTATCGCTTCCTCGTACAGTTGTGAAGGAGAAGGATTCCTCAAAACATCCTCCACAGTAATTCCGTGCTGCCGTAAATTGAATTCAGCCATGATCGCTTCTGTTCCTGTCTTTTCAGTACCCTGTTTGTGCGAATCTGTTCCCAGACAATAATTCCAGGCAAAACGAGACTGGTCACTCCTGTCGTGTTGCGTATGCTACTGAATCGGAAGCGATTTGTCTCTGGCGCATCTGTTACTATTTGTCGCAGTCAGCTTATCGCGGTTGATCAGCAGCACTGGCGACTGCAAAACGGCCAACAAGGCAAGCGAACAGAACATCAATCCCTGGAAATGACTACACTTTTTCATGCGAGAGGGCTTTTGCTTTCTGGACTCCCGCTGCCCAATAGTCAAGTGTCAGAACCAGCCCCGCGGCAAGAATAGCCAGGCAGATAACGGGCAGTAAATCGGATGAATCCAGCACATCACGGAGAGGGAGATTTCTGTAGATTTTGTGTTTGAATTCCATGACTTCGGGGGTCATATCTTTTTGAAACGGCCACAGTTTTCGCAGCGAACCGATCATGAACCCGCAAAGAATGGCCATCATGGGCGACTCATATCTGGCGAGCAGCAGTTTCAGAACTTTGCTGAACCCCAGCAAACCGAACAGACAGCCTGCCACGAAGGTAACAATGCTCAGAATGATTTCCATGCTGACTTCACCATGAACCAGCCCTTTGAGCATACCTGTTATTTCCGCATACTTCCCCAACAGAAGCAGGATGAAGGCCCCACTGATGCCCGGAAGAATCATCGCACAAATCGCGATGGCTCCACAGAAAAACAGATAGAGCAGGCTATCGGGAGGCTGTTGAAAGATTGGAAGTCCGACCAGCCAGAAAGCGAACCAGGCGCCCAGCAGAACAGCCACCAATTCGACCGCTTTCCATTGTTGGACAACTTTCGCCACGAGCCAACTTGAGGCGATAATCAAACCGAAAAAGATAGCCAGGGTCCAGGTGTGAAAATTCAACAGGAGATAGTGCATCAACCCGGCCAGGGAGACCACTCCAACGGCAATGCCCGTTCCCAGCGTCACCAGAAAGGCCAGATCGGCATGATCGGCTGCCTGGCGAATATGCCCCCGAAGAAGATGCGAAACAAACAGTCTGTCCAGATGGCTGATTGCCGTGACGAGCCGATTGTAAATCCCCAATATCAGGGCAACTGTACCGCCGGAAACACCCGGAATGATATCAGCTCCCCCCATCAGAAAACCGGACAGGAGAATTTGGAGTTGAAGGCGTGAACCGCCGGAAGATGAAGTTTGCGACATGAGAAGAAACTATTTCGTCGATACAGTTATGATGGAAAACGGCTGTCGATGGATTCCCGAGGCCATCACGCAAGCCGCGGCACTGTTGCCGTGATCACTCAGACGCCGCGATGACTCAAAACTGGGCGGGGCCGGTATGGACAGGTTTTGCAACAGGAGCCGACTCGACAGGTTGGGTCGCAGCAGCGTTTCCCAAACTCCGCCGCGTCGCATAGCGAATGATAAAAGTTGGCAGAATGACTTCCTGTTTATCTGCGAGAATTGCGGTTGAGCCGTCAAAAATCTGTCCATTTTTCCCGTTTCGGAATGATTTTTCGGTCGCGTATTGCACAAAGCCCAGCCACTGTCGATCAGGAGCGGAAATCCCCAGGAAATTGTTACGTTCGGGAGTGAAACCGAAGAAGTTTCTGGGGAGTGGAGCTGTATGCAGGGAGGTCAATAAAATAGCCATCGTCAGATAACCCGTTGCAGCGGCGGCCAACCAGCGGACACCATCATGAGCCAGCGGATGCACCTGGATAAAATTCGGCATGATCTGTTCGGTTCCGATCCTGAAAGCGAAGATAAAGCCGATGAACAGGAGCATCATCGCCACAAAATCCCAGCGATTGTTCCAGGCCGGCCCCAGCCCGAGCGTCGACTGCAGCAGATTGGCCAGCGGTTCAAAGTAGTTCATCGTCAGCAGGCCAGCAAACAGAACAGAGAGAAATGTCAGGGCAGCCCCCCAGGCCCCTTCAGCGGCAACGCACCAGGTGACCACGGCAACCACGATCAAAAGAAACAGGTCTATCATGAAAATAATCCGTAACTAATCGAATTCAACGACATCCGCTTAAACAAAAATGAACCAACCAACCGAACCGTTTTCGGGAAGCAGGTGCGTTTCAGAAGGCGGGATGCGAAGCCCGGTCCTTCCTGAAGAACGATCTCCGTTTCTACTTGACAACGCGCAACATTTCATCCACCGAGGTAATTCCTTTGACGACAAGCCTCAACCCTTCTTCCCGCATGTACAACATCCCGTTTTTTCGAGCCTCAGCCTTGATTTGGGTAATCGCTGCGCTGTCGCGAATCATGTCCCGCATGCGCTCGTTCATTTCGAGCAATTCATAAATACCGACGCGCCCCTTGAAGCCAAGACCTCCGCATGTGGGACACTGTCCCTCCACTTCCTTGCTATTGGGAGGGCGATAGAAGTGTTCAATTTTGCTGGCCGGCAAATTCGCCTTTT
Source organism: Planctomycetaceae bacterium (assembly GCA_027080405.1). GTDB lineage: Bacteria > Planctomycetota > Planctomycetia > Planctomycetales > Planctomycetaceae > Rubinisphaera. The sequence goes on along the minus strand of JALWSL010000557.1, from coordinate 9,536 downwards.
TCAAAAACTCCGGTTTCGGCTTGTAAGGAACCTTGCAATCGGGACAAAGCCGCCGGGCAAGCCGCTGACCGAGAATCGCAGAAAGCGAACTCGACAACATGAACGGTTCAACGCCCAAATCGATCATGCGATACAAGGCGGAAAAAGTTTCATTTGCATGAACGGTCGAAAAAACCATGTGCCCGGTGTTGGCCGCCTGACAGGCAATCACGGCCGTCTCCTTGTCCCGAATTTCGCCGACCATGACGACGTCCGGATCCTGCCGCAAAATCGAACGCAATGATTCGGCGAATGTCTGTCCCGCCTTGTTGTTGATTTCGATCTGTGTGACCGTTTCCATCTTGTATTCAATCGGGTCTTCGATCGTAATGATATTCCGCTGATAGGAATCGATTTCCCCCAATGCTGCATACAGCGTTGTCGACTTACCTGCACCGGTTGGTCCACATGTCAGAAACAGGCCGTGCGGTTCGCTGATCACCTTGCGAAGTTTATCCTGCAACTGTTTTCGCATCCCGAGTTGAGCCAGCGTACTGACCGAATTCGCCTGATCGAGAATTCGTATCACCATTTTTTCGCCGTAGCGGGTTCCCTGCGAAGCGACACGGAAATCAATTTCGCGGAAGTCCATCTCGGCCCGAAAACTTCCATCCTGCGGCTTGCGCTTCTCCGTAATATCCATCGCGGAGAGCACCTTGAAGATGTTGACCACATTCTGACCGACAGCCGGATCAAACGGTTCCGTCGGATACATCACACCGTCGATACGGAGCCGAACGGACATTTCATCGTCTTTCGGTTCCAGATGAATATCGGTGGCGCGTCTCAGAATGGCATCGTAGATCAACTCTTTGGCGGAAAGGTAACCGCGCGAACTTTCAACCGCTTTGGAAGGGCCAGCCCCTTTTGTTTTACCCATGAAAACAATCGGTGGGCCGACAGCCTGTTCCATGTGTTCGCCCGAACCGAGTCGAATCCCATACTTGGCAAGAATCCGTAGAGTTACACTTCGGATGTGGCGGGGTGTCATCACTTTGGCCGATTCGGGCACACGCTGATTTCTTTCATAAATGTAGGCTCCGACTGAACCCGCATTTCCCAGCAGAACGATAAAGAAACCAAGCAGGTAACTCGGTGTAATCATTCCAAGTGTGAAGCCGACCAGTCCCCCCAGTAATATCAGGGTTGACCAGAATTCCGGTCGAACTTTCAAACTGCGGCTGTCTTCATCGGCCCATTTGGAACAGTAGCACCACAGGAAGAATAACCCCAGCAGCGGCAAGAACTTCCAGAGACTGACATAGTGCCCGCCTGGCAACGCTGTGAAACTCGTGTCTCCTGCCAGAATTCTCGCCGAATCGAGATGGACATTGCCTCGGTAAAAAGTAAACGGGTTCGGCGGCAACTCCCCGACGCTTCTCCTGGGTGTCAGAGAAGATCCCGAGGCAGCGGGGGTATTTCCCTGAGCAGGAGTTTCAGGCTGATTGATGCTTTATGGCGCAGCCGGCTGCGCCTGGGCGTCAACAGCCCCCATCAACAGAACGGCAAACAGGAAAAATATACGGACGAGCCAAGTCATGTAGCAATACCTTATAAGAAACCGAATTGGGCACTCGCTCCGCTTCAGGATACCGCCTGAAACTACAACTGAAAACAGGAATTTGCACCATTAACGACAATTCTTCGCCTCTGGTGCCCGTTCACGACGATATACAATCTGATTGAAAAAGAGATCAGGTGCAAACTGGCCCCGTCGAAAGCTCCTCTGCCTCAGTCGTGAGACTCAATCCGTCAGCCACTGAACAGCATACCATGAGCCCGAAGCAGAAGCCAACTGTTGGGCTTCAATTCCTGATACAATATCGGAAAACCGGCTCCGGAAAAGAGACCGGAAGTATTCGCGCCATCCCACCTGTGCTGCATGAGCGCTCACCCACAGTTACGGTTGACTGTTATTGTCGCATAAACCGGACAGACTCGTATGGCGGCTGATTGACAGGATATTTTCCAGGACGGCTGTTTCATTATCGCGTCGATCAATCGAGTCGTTTCTTCGCACGATTTTTCGCCTGGGAAAAAACATCAACCGGGGGAGACTGCTCCTGTTTCGTGCTGGACTTCTTTTCCGCTGTCTTTTTTTGGGTTGTCACAACAGGCGGAGACTCCTCTTTTTTCGGTTTTCGCCAGCCTCTATTTTTCCACCTGCGGACAGGTTTTGTTTCAGGCGCGGTTGAAAGCTGAATCGATTGATCTTCCTGCCCGGCTCTCAGAGAAGCGGAGGCGAAGTAATCCCACAGAGAGAGACGACGGCCTGCAATCTCAAGCAGAAGCAGCAGCAATGTCATGACCAGCAGGTAGGGGATGAGCGAGACTTTTTTGGGGCTTCGCGGCGAATTCCGAAAAACTTCAAGTACGTCTGTTCTCACCTTCCCCCCGGTGAGCGATGCGATCTCTGCGAGCAACTCCTTCCCCGAAGGCATGCCCGGCCTTGGTGCAAATTCCGGGGAGTAGGGCAGCGAAAGGGCAGGACCACGTTGGAACTCCCGTTTGCCTGTCTTGATGAGTGTGCGGTACGTTCCCATCCGTGCCAGACGGAATCTCGCCTGCAGAGTATCCGGCCCCACCCAGACAAAATCGGGGCTGATCGTTTCCTGTCGGTCTGTTCCCGGGGGAACAACAATCATTTGCGGGATTTCGTTACCTCCGCGGTTTGGGCGATCCGGATCGAGATCGATGGTCGCAAGCGCATCCTGACCCTCCCGCTTTATCTTGACGAAAACTTCATTGGATGATTCGTTCCCCAGCAGCCAACGGGCGTGAGTAATAACGAAATCGGAATAGCCTTCCCAATTGATCAGATCACCGGAGAATTCGCCGTCCATCTCAACAGTCAGTGCGGCAACACGTCCCAACCCGCGGTACCAGAAAGCGGAAAGCGGCGCCCGATATTCATCCCGCGTGACAACTCCCATGGTTGCTTCCGGCTTGAGATAGCTCAGGTTATAACCGTCGATTTTGGGGAACCCTGCTCCGCCCCAATCGCCGATCAATCGCGAATCGAGCAGTTGTTGAGCGGCAATCCCGTCCGGTTGGGTCTTCTCATCTTTTTCGACAAAGCTGCTGCGAGCGACGCTCATGGTATCTTCAGTAAACAGTCGGGGCAGTTCGGCAGCATCCTGCGTGAACATGATGTTCCCGTTTCCCAATTTCGCGATCTCCTCCAGCAATCTCGCATCCCGGTCCTTGACCGTTCCCAGGCCGATGACACTGACTGTAATACCGGCTTTTTCGTATTTGGCGAGAAGAGATTTGTAGGCTCCCGGTTCTTCGCTATCTTCCGCATCGGAAAAAAGAATGATATGCCTGGTACTTTGTTCGGCTTTCATCAGTTCATTGCCGGCGGCAACCAGGGCTTCATAAACGAAAATGCCCCCTCCCATGCTTTGAATGCCGAGCACCTTGTTCGCGATCGCCTCCGCGTTCTCAACGGGGATCAATTTTTGAACTGTGTGCGGAGCGCTATCGACCGCGATAATCGCCACACTGTCTCCCGTGGAGAGCAGTCGGACGCATTCAGCCGTCCCCAAATTGGCGAGATCCATTTTTGTCTTCCCGCCTGAAACCGGCGCGGCCATCGAACCGGAACGATCCAACGCAATCGCAAGAGCCAGCCGATTCTTGCGATGTTCTTCCCGTATCTCCATGGAAACAGGCAGGATTTCATCCAATGGACTATTAAAATACCCTCCCACGCCGAAGCTCCGCTTTCCTCCGGTCAGAAGAAGACCTCCGCCCAGGTCTTCTACATATTGGGCCAACTGTTCCATGCCAAGTCGTCCAAAAACACCGGCAGGCAGATTTTCGATAATGACCGCCTGGTAGGGATCGAGAGCATCCTGGGAAACATCGAAACGATCAGCCTTGTAAACATCGACATCAATCCGTCCCGCCCGGAGTGCGCGAACCAGATTGCCTTCCTGGCCATCCGCGTTCAGCACGAGCAGACGCGGCCCGGCATCGACCCGCAATCCGGCTTCTCCCCGATTGTTTTCCTGGACGGGATCGCCCTCCAGAATCAACTCGGCCTCGTATGTGATAAAACCGGGGTGATCAACCAAATCCCGGAAAAGCAGTCGGTTTCGGCCCACTGAAAATGTATGCGTAGCCGTTGAAATAATCTGTCCTTCCCGTTTGATAACCAGTTTCCCGGTCGCCGCCCGATCCGCCTGCACAAACACCGAAAACTGGAACGGTTCCCGTGGCGAAATTTCTTCCGGGATATTCAGCGATTCGATCGCAATATCTCCCACCTTGACCCGACTGAAGAGCCGATAATCAATCGGTATTTTCAACTCCCGCGCCCGGCGGGCCGCGCTGGTCGGGTCGATACCGTTGGCCTCGCCATCCGAAAGAACCAGGATTCGTGTCGGACGTTTGTTCTCAGCCAGGTTGATCGCACTTTGTA
>JALWSL010000557.1:0-5061 GCA_027080405.1 Planctomycetaceae bacterium | reverse complement strand
ACCGGCTTGGAAAATTCCGCGAACATCGCCGATCCGGAGGGAATCCGTTCGATTTGCGAACTGGCACCGAAAGCGACAATCCCGATGCGATCTCCATCACCACGATTACGATCCAGATTATGGATCAGTTCGGCCAGATTGGCCAACGCCTGCTCGGACATCGAGCGGGAACGGTCCGCAACAACAATGACATCGACTCCCTTTCCCCCCAAATTGTAAAGCGGCCCCGCAAGAGCAAGCAGAAGCAGCAGGGCGATCCCGGATCTTACCAGCGTGGTAGCCGTACCGTGCCGGGCATACCGCCACAGAACAATGGCCAGGGGAATTCCCACCAGCAACAATTCAGGATAATAGAATTCGATCATCAACAAATACCGGATTCGTTCTGCCTGATCTCAATCGGCCCCAATCTCAAGCGGAATTATGGTTCAGGACGTGAAACAGAAATTGAACATTTTGCGAAGCCGTCGCCTCCATTGTAGGTACACAAACCCGGAAATTGCCAGTGAATTCACGATTTGACCGAGAACAGACGCTCCCTCCGCGTAACCTCCCGGAAAGTCCTGCGCTGTGCCGCGTGGTGATCGTGCAGGGAAATCACGCTCTATTCCCATGCGCAATGATGCGTCACGCAGCCGAAATGTCAACGGGCCTTTCGGCTGTGAAAAGACCACCAGCGTAAGACCGGAAGAGAGGGAAGGAGAGGGTATGACCTGCGCAACCGGCTATTCGATAAAGTGGGATCTCAAGTCACGAAAGATATGGCGGGCACGATGGAGAAAAATTTCGCGACTAACCGGAACCCCGACGGGACTGATTTTTATTCTCAGTCTTCTTTTGGGAGACTTTGGCGTTGCAGGCCGTAACGCATCGCTGGCGTCGATATCAATACGCACCGGTTGCCGTTTTTCTTTCTTTCCCCATCGGGTGAAAAGTCCCTCCCGACCAACCTGGATCACCGCTTTACCTTCCTCGATGCTGATGAGCCGGGCTCTCTTTTCCTGGACAAATCCCTTCAGCTTCATCACCAGAATATCTTCATGCAGCATGCAGTGCATATCGGCCATGAAGACCATCTCCTGATCGGCTTTACCTTTTTCGGCAGGTTTACTTGTTTCGATCTCCTCCCTCTGAAGCGCCGTCGTCCGGTTTCGGCCATCCCGTTTGGACTGATAAAGCGCTTTGTCCGACCTCTTGAGCAGGCTTCCCAAAGAGTCTCCCGGTTCGGACGCGGCGACGCCGAAAGAAGATGTGATGGAAAGCGACGGCACGCTTTCGAACTTGAGTTTCGAGATTTCCAGCCGAAACCGTTCTGCCCGTCCGACGGCCTGAACCAGTTGCAATTCGGGACAGACAATCACAAATTCTTCACCGCCGTATCGGGCAACAAGTTCACTGGAATACGCTTCACGCTGCAACAGCCTGGCCAGCTTGACCAACACTTCATCACCCACCGCGTGACCGTAAGTATCGTTGATACTTTTGAAGTGGTCGATATCAAGATAGATAACTGAAAAGAAATTGATCTGCGGGTCCTTCTTGAATTTGTCCATGATGATGGCAAGCTGGTTTTCCAATTCGCCACGGTTGGCAACTCCTGTCAGCGCATCCCGACTTGCCTGCAGGGCCAATTCGCGATACTGGGCATTCTGCAGCTGGTTCCGATTTTTATATTTGTAGAATTCCGCGACACCCTGCAACTGATTGTTGAAATCGATCAGTGGGATTGTCTGCAATTCGACATCAGCCCATTCTCCCTTGCTTCCCGGAAGTTTGACATTCAATGTCGAACTCCGTTTTTCAGTCAGTGCCTGTTCATAGGGAGTGGTCCCCTCCGGCAACAATTCTTCGAAGGGATCTGCAACCGGGAACAGATCGGGCGACCAGTGCCGGGGAGTCGGAGCCTGTTCATTCTGACCATACAGCGACTGCACACCTCGACTGAGCAGCACAATTTCCCGATTCGTATCGGTAATCAGAATTCCTGCGAAGGAAGATTCCAGTGAGTACAGATGAGTAAATACATTGCAGAGCGAGGCGGTTGCCAATGACCCTTCCATTTCGTCCTGCAGGCTGCCCATTTTCTGCCGGGCGGATTCCGCCTGTATTTGAGCCAGCACTTCTGGTTTGAGCCAGCGGATCAACGCCGTGACCATGTTCGAATCGAACTGCTTGCCGGACTGCTCTTTGAAGTATTTGATAATTTCCGGATGTGTGAACGCCGGGCGATACACCTGATCCCGCGAAAGAGATTCATACACATCCGCAACGGCTAGCAATCTTCCCGCCAGCGAAAGTTCCTGCCCCAACTCACGTGAGCGATCCTCGAGAAACGAGTAGTGCATTCGTGATTCAACAATCGCCTGCCGCAATTCCGGTTTGACGTGGCATATCTGCAGAATATCGTTGGCAATTTCCGTTCCCAGAGCCATCAGAGAAGTTTCGTCGCCGGTAAATTGTCCTGGTTTGTAAAGAATGTGATCGGGAATCCCAATCTTCCCGATATCATGGAGCAGCGCGGCTACTTCGAGAAGATGAAGCGTCTCCTCGTTCCAGTATAAATGACGGGCCAATCCGAGAGCCAATTGCCCCACCCGTTGTGAATGAAAAAAAGTGTGCTCATCCCGATAGTGAAGCGCAGTCACCAGATCCCGAAGGATGGAACGCGGAATGATGCTGCTTTCATCCTGCTCGAAAAGTTTTTTGGCCCGGCGATACAGTTCGATCATCGCCAATAATCCGCGGGAGGTTGCCGTAATTGTCCCCTGGCCAACAACTGCGTTTTCTGCAGTTGCACTCTCGGCAGCTTCTACAATCATTAGTCCCGTTCCTTGATTGGCAAGTTGATGGTATACTCAGCCTGTAATCGAATGCTTGTTGAAGAATTGGCAAACGAAGGGGCGATGAGATTCCGGCTGAAATCCGGCAACACCTGAAAACCTAGCTCACACAGAGCGAGTTGCAAATTGCGAACGCAGGAATTCGGAAGGAATGGGAAGGTTGTGCCGGTTGTAACGATCAGTGCGGTTGAACGGCGTTATTGGCACCAAAAAAGAACCTGAATAACCAAAAGAAAATGCTCCTGATGACCGCAACTGTTTTTTTTAGCCGACTGCGCGAAAGGAAATGGAAAGTCGGAATACTCACTCTGCTGGGGGCGGTTCTGTTGTGGTTCCTGTTCAACTATCGGGATCAGATTTCCCTGAACGCGATCGCCCAAAAGGAAATCTGGCTGCGCGACTATTATTCCCACCATCCCGTTATCAGTTATGCGATTGCCTTTGTCGTCTACACACTTGTGACAGGTACCTCGTTCCCGGGAGCAACCGTCCTGACATTGAGTTACGGTTGGATATTCGGCTTCTTTGCAGGAGTCGTTTTGGTCAGCTTTGCATCCACGGCCGGAGCAACGCTCGCTTTCCTGGCCAGTCGCTTTTTCTTCAGGGACTTCGTCATCAGAAAATGGGGAAAATCGCTAAAGAAAATCGAAGAGCCTCTCAAAAAAGAAGGGCCTTTCTATCTCTTTTCCTTACGTTTGATTCCTGCGGTTCCTTTTTTCGTCATCAATCTGGTCATGGGGGTTACACCGATTCGCACATGGACCTTCTGGTGGGTGAGTCAGTTGGGAATGCTACCGGGCACAATTGTTTTCGTTTACGCCGGCTCAAATGTCCCCAACATCAATGAATTTGCAGAAAAGGGCCTGGCAGAAATCATGACGGCCCGACTCTGGATCGCCTTCCTTCTCCTGGCAGCCTTTCCGTTTCTCGTCCGGGCGATCCACGCTTTCCTGAGAAGGCAGGACAACAGGCGGTTTCCCGAAGCTCAACGGAAGAACGTCGGCGAGTAATCGTGGTTCGCGATCCAAACCGGTCCCCGGCTCATTACCGGACGGCTTGCGCCGTTCCGCTTGCAACGCGTGGCCATTACGTAAAAAAACCGCAGATGTCTACACGGACTGCAATTCCGCTTGAGACACCAGTAGCAGAAAACCCGAGAGCGAGCGGTTCGGCTCGCTCCTCGGGCAAAGCGTTTGGTCAGATAAAACGGATTGATCAGAGTAGACGTCGCAGACGACTACTGCTGCAACTCGACATCCCAGTAAGCATCGCTGATAAAATGGGCCCAACTGCTGATGCAATGTTGAGGAACCTCGAACAGATGCGTCCAACGGGGGCGTTTCGGCTTTTTCAGCAACTTCATTCCAGCCTGCTTCGGGGTTCGTCCCCCTTTTTTCGTATTGCATTTGACACAGGCCAGAACACAATTCTCCCAACTCGATTCCCCCTGTTGTGAACGGGGAATCACATGGTCGATTGTCAGTTCTGAACTTTGCGGTTTCTGTCCGCAGTACTGACACCGGAAGCCATCTCGGCGAAACAGATTTCTTCGGGAGAATGTCACTGTCTGCCGGGGAACTTTGGAATAGTTCTGCAGCACGACAATTTCGGGAAGCAGGATTTCCCGGTCTACCGTACGGACAACGTCATCGCCATCCTGAGCAGGAATGTTCGACCAGTCCTCCCAACAGTAGGTTTGAAAATCCTGTGGATCGACAACCTTCACCGTTCCGTTCCAAAGCATCACCAGACAGCGAGCCGCGGTGGCAACGTGCACCGGCTGCCAGGCTTTGTTCAGGACCAATGTCGGTCTTGTCAGTACAACGCTGGACATGCTTTTTCCCTTCAATAACTCTATACCATTGTCAGCTCCCCGGATTTCTTCGTCAACCGTTGACGACGTTTTCTCCGATCTGTTTCCTGCAATTTTTGTGTCGAAAAGACGAAAAGACCATCGCTGAATTGCATGGCAACAATCGCAATATCACGGGAAACCAGTGGGAAAACGGGCCGTTTGGCTGCTCCCGCCGGAGGGATCATCTTCTGGAAGTGTCCGACTTCTCCGCGTATTTTTCTATCACCGCGATTGCTTTTTCCGTTCCTTCATTCCCCAGACACGTTTTTTCTATCCGAGTTCGATACTCTTGCAGATGATCGAGAAAGTTTTTGAGATCGTTTCTTGAAAAGCGTTCCAGCGTTACGAAGTTGCCGCATTTCATCT
>JALWSL010000556.1 GCA_027080405.1 Planctomycetaceae bacterium | reverse complement strand
TGTACCGACCGCGCTGTTTTCCAGAACAGAGAAAGTTTGATCATTAAAAATGACCGGTTCGAAATATTCGAGATCGATTTCGTAATAACCAAGGCTGCCGTAATCACTGTAACCAACCTCGGTGTTTTTGAAACCGACTCCGTCGACTCGAAGATAATAGGTTTCTCCTGGATCCAGAACGAAGGTGATCGTCCCGTCAAGCCGCCCCTCAGGACTGCTGAAGGTAATCAGGTGTCCGGAACTGTCGAAAAGATCGACGGCAAGATCAAGGTTCGGCTTGAATGCAGCCGGGTTGACTCGAACATCGACACCGGTGACTTCAAAGCCGGTCAACTGGGGAACCGTGAAGGAGAACCAGTCCAGATCGGTTCGTTTGGTGATAATTCCCGTATCGTGAAAAGCGGAGGGTGTCACTTCCGTCAACGGCGTGGCCGTTGCCAGGGTGTCGCCGTGGTCATCCGGGCGGTAACTGAATCCATTCCCCCCAGCGATAATGGAAAGATCATCCTGTGCAGGCCCGTGCCCGAAAGGAAATGCAGAATTATTCGCTTCAAACTGGTAATGTCTCCGCCCGTCATCAGGGCTCGGATCGCGACTCAGCGGACCGCTGTGATACTCACCCGCGCTCCACTGGGTTAAATTTCGGCTGAAGGAGGCCCCCATGATCGGCCCCCAACTGTTCACCCCACTACCATGACCACCGTAATAGGTTTGATTGAAATTGGGATCCTGCTGTCCGGTTGTGGTATTAAACCTGAATAATCCATCGTGATCCAACCCCAAGCTATGCCCCACTTCGTGGGAAGTCGCTTCAGAAATCCCGTTTACTGCCCCGCTGGTTCCCCCCAGGTTGCTCTGAAAAACAAAAACCGGATTATCCACACTGGAATTGAAAGAACCAACAAAAGCAATCCCGCCAACAATGCCTATGTCTGAAGGCAACCACTCGCCGGAATCACCAGCAACAACAACACGTATCCCCCAGCGGTCGACAATATCCAGGGAGATATCAATATTGTAATCCCCAGTGCTATGAACTCCTGTTCCTGAACCGGGATCAAGTGGATCATCCTGGGTGCCGTCAACCAGCAGCGGTTCTACGTCATGAAGGAACCCACCTCCTTTTTCTGCCCCGGTTGCCCCACTGACAACAACGAAATAATCACCCGCCACAGTTGCTTCATAATCCAGGGCGCTATCAAGTCCATCGACATCATCATTGTCTGCAACGACGTTCCCAAAGGCATCGTAAATCGTCACATAGGAATCAAGCGTGCTTCCGATAGACTGGGCATCGATATCGACAGAAATGACCGACCCGGCCGAGACCCCCCGCACGGCATACCAGTCGTAATCACCGGTTGTCGCGCCAAAGGCACCATCTCCGATATTCATCCCCGTTGCCCGGGCGGTACTTCCCGAAGTCAGTCCTGTTTCGATGGCATCAAGCTGAGATCCATTCTCCTCGTCAACAGCAGGAGAAGTGAGATTGATCACCGTTCCCGGGACAAAATCCCTTCTCAAATCTTCCAACGGAGGCTCTTCAGTCGTCACGTCGACATTAAAGGGGCGGAAATCTTCCGATATCTGCCGCCAAATATCGTAAATATTTCTCAATTCCTGATCATTGAAGGTAAAGATATCCCCATCGATATCGTAGGGACGGGAATCGATACGCGCCCCGCCATTCCATCCAGTAAAATCAACACCGGAAGGGTCGTTGGTGATGTGACCATCGAAGTCGAGATAAATGATTTTGCTTGCAGTCGGATCGCTGTGCAGTTTGAAAATATCGTCTTCTGCAAAGACATAACTGTTACTGAGCGGATTGTCAGGATCAACCCCCAAAGTAGCTGGTGCAGAACTCCCCGACGAGGAAGACGATGGTGCCGGGTTGTTCAGTTCATCAACAACAAAACCGGGAATCGTGTCGATGGCAAGATTATAGTTGCTGTAGACTGAAAGCCCCTTGATTTCCTCTTCCGCCCCGTACAGGAGAATCCGTTCTTCCACCTTTTCCGCAGTGGAGATAAAGTCTCGACTCATTGACTGCTGGCGAGTCGATTTGGTGCGACGTCTTCCCCCGCCCAGCTGACCTAGAGAACGGTCGATCACCATGCTGGAGATTCGTGCAAATAAAGACTGAACTGACATGAGACACCCTGCCCGATAGAAAATATGGCTAAACCTTGTTGCCTGTCACAAATTTTTCGTCATTTGCGCACAGATCGGAAATAACGGTCAATCAACAGGATTTGATCGTATCCAGAGGCGGAATCGAAATTCAAGAACATATTCCGAAAAAATCAATAAAACCGAGATATGTGGCGCCAAACGTAATGCAGCCAGAGATATCTACAAAAAAAACAAAATTTTTCAAAAAAAACTGGCCCGACCGAAAAACGTGATTTTGGGCGAAATTTTTAGCGGAAACAACCCCGTCAGTTGTTTATTCCTGACCTGTTTTCAGGGGAGTTGCATCATCACAGAACAGCGGGATCGCCGGCGGCACGATGAGACCTCGGGAGAGCCAACAGGGGCGACTGAGCGATATCGTCCTATCACCCCCACTTTATCCATTATGCGACTGGATTCCGATTAAGCTGGCCAGTACCTGAAGGCTGAGAAGAGTGACGATGAGAAAGCCGAAGGCCCAGGCTGTCAGCATGGCCACCTGTCTGCCATTGTCCGTTTTTTTTCTGGCAAGCCAAAGAAACAGGACGAACATTGCCCCCCAAACCAGGCCAAAACCGATCACAACCGGATCTTTCCATGAGAAAACCGCCTTCCCGACCGGGGACGAAATGGCCATTCCAACTCCTGTCACCAAACCGATTGTCAGCATGGGAAAAGAGACCATTACGGCCCAGTAGTTGAACCGCGCCAATGTTGCCAACGGCGGAAGGGAAAAACCTGGTCTCAAGTTCAGTTTCTTCTTTAAGCGACGATGCTGGAGCAGATACATCAGACTGATCAGAAAACCGATGAAAACGCCGGTGATCCCGATAGACAGGGAACTGGCGTGCAGCATCGTCCAAAACCGTTCCACTTGAGCCCCCTTGCTGGGAGAATCGTTCAGGAAAGCAGCTGCAACAACCAGCAGAAGAACAACGGGTAAGACAAATAGCCCCAGAGAGTTGTATCCTTCCCGGTTGCCCACTTTCAGTGAATAGGCGAGGTACACAACCACGAGCATCCAGCCCGATACCAATAGCCAATCGTGACTCGAACTCAACAGGGGTGGCAATTGTGCCTGAAACGAACGCCCAAGCAGATACCAGGTATGGGCGAACAATCCTGCGGCTGTCAAAAGTATGGCAGCGACGTGCTGCCAACGCTTGGCAAGCCAGAGCCGACTCATTTCCAGCACGAAGGCGAGAAAATAACTGGCCAGAAAACAGATTAGGTGTGTTTGACGCATGGGCCCATCAGGATTCTGCAAATTCATTTCTCGGGGCGATTGAAGAATCCACTTTCTCCGTCTCGGGCAGAGATGCCTCTGCAAAAGACTCTTCTGTTCCCCAACTAACTACACGGGAGACCCGGATCGGCCTGTCAGCCAGTAATTCCGGACTGACTTCTTCGAGCAGATATCGGGCCATATTTTCGGCTGTCGGGTTGTAGGGCATCAGAAAATACTTGCAAGGATCGACCATCCTGGCCGCTGCAATCCCGTTTTCATCAACTTCATTGAGAAGAAATCCATGATCCCAGAACTCATCGATCCAACCATTGATCTTTTCTTTCAAAATGGAGAAATCGACCAACCGCCCGACGGCATCCACTTCATCGATAAAAATAATGCACGGCGCATTCTTTTTGCCTTGCTCGAACAGATCGCGCACGCGGCTGGCGCCAACGCCGACAAACATCTCCACGAAATCGGCGCCCGACATGCTGAAAAACGGCACGCCGGCCTCGCCCGCCACCGCCTTGGCCAGCAGGGTCTTGCCCGTTCCCGGCGGACCCACCAGCAG
>JALWSL010000555.1 GCA_027080405.1 Planctomycetaceae bacterium | reverse complement strand
CCTCATTGGCCGGTCTGTGCGTATCGCTCGTTGCTTGCGGGGTATTGACGGCTGATGATGAATCCGAAAATGCTCGCCTTCGCCGTGTGTTGGACGATGTGCGACGTGTTGTGCCATCCGATTGGAGCGTTGATGTGTCGCTTGTTGACCCGAAGGCACCTTCTCGACGTGGATCACGTTTGGCGGTTGTTATCCGCTCTAAGCAACTCCTTCCCGTGGAATACACGTATCCGAATGCTCCCGGAAGGTCTGCGGACGATACTGAACCAGCAGTGGAAATCGAACGAGAACACGTGACGGTACGATTCGTCGTCACACCGTACCTGTCCCCGCAATCCTATGCAGCCACACGGAGACGGAACATGGAATTGCAGAGGCGTCGCCTGCGATTCGGGCACCAGCGGCTGAAAGATGTAGATCGTGAGTGCAAGTGTCCAGAGCCGGTTCCGCCATCAGCGTTTCGGCCCTCAACCGCATCAGAACGGGAGCGCGTTCGTGAGTACGCATTTCTGTGGCTTCAGACAGCGTCCGTGAGTCTGCCGACGCATCACGCTCACGATCTGTCATTCGTGATGGATGCGCCTTCCGGACTTACGATCCACGATGCAGGGAAGGCCAAGGATTACGAAAAGATGTTGGACTCACTGCAGTCGGTAGTCGTACCGTACGACGATAAACCCTAACTCCATCGTAATGCGCCCAGTCCAGGTAGCGAATGTCCTGCCAGCCAAATCATTTCGTTTTCGTTCCATATTTTTGCTTGGTGCCACCTACGCGATAATCTCGTGTATCGGTTCACCGAAATCGATGTCGAGCCGTTTGTGGCCAGGGACTTCCAGTCTTCGTGGGTCCAGACCAAGTTGGTGCATCACGGTGGCGTGCAGGTCGGTCACGTAGTGCCTGTTTTCAACCGCGTGGAAACCAATTTCGTCCGTAGCTCCGTGGACAACACCACCCTTGATACCTCCTCCCGCCATCCAGATGGAAAAACCGTACGGGTGATGATCTCGCCCATCCGATTTTTCCGAGCCGGGGGTTCTGCCGAATTCCGTTCCCCAGACAACGAGCGTTTCGTCGAGTAAACCACGCTGTTTAATATCTTTCAAAAGCCCTGCAATTGGTTTGTCGATTTGCTCAATATGTTCGCTGTGATTCTTTTTCAATTTGGTGTGCGCGTCCCAGCCCCCATCGTATATCTGTATGAAACGGACTCCCTTTTCGACAAGTCTGCGAGCGATCAACGATTGCTGACCGATCCGTTTTGTTTTCCTGTTGTTTAACCCGTACAACTCCTGCGTGGCATTTGTTTCGTCACTTATTTTAACTACTTCGGGAACTGCCATCTGCATTCGATAAGCCAGTTCATACGATTTGATCCGTGCTCTCATTTCGGGGTCGTCAAGATAATCGGCCCCTGCAATGGAGTTCAATTCGTTCAACAGATCGAGTTGACCACGGCGTTCCTGCCTGGAAACAGAACTTCCCGGTGTCCCGAACGGGAGTGGATTCGCGGGGTTGACCGACATTTTCACGCCTGAATGTTCCGGCCCGAGATAGCTGCTGTCGTGAGCACCTTGACCTCCACAACAATCACCAGGAGGCGTTCCCATTACCACAAATTGCGGTAAGTTATCGTTGAGTGAGCCAAGTCCATAATGCACCCAGGAACCGATCGAAGGATAAAAACCGTCAAAAATATGTCGCCCCGTGTGAAACTGCAATTGAGCCGCATGATCGTTATCGGTCGTCCACATCGAGCGAACGACCGCTAAGTCATCCGCGCATTGCCCCAGGTGTTGCCACCAGTTGTTGATTTCCGTACCACACTCCCCCCACTTTCGATAGCCAGCCTGCATGGGATACAATTCACCCATCAACTTGCGAGGCTTACCCGAAAAATCGCGAACATTTTTTCGGTAATAGGGAGATTCGACCACCAGATTGTTGAATTCAGAATCGCCAATCGTCAGCCCAGCGTATTTATTTAGAACAGGCTTCGGGTCGAAACTTTCCAGATGGCTCGTTCCGCCGAGCATAAAATACCAGATGACCGATTTTGCTTTGGGAGCAAAATGCGGTTGGCCAGTTGGTAAATGAGAACCGGAGGCTGACGCACTACTCCGATTGAGAATTTCTGATAGGGCAATTCCTGTTAATCCCAATCCACAATGAGAAAGAAAGGATCGCCGGGAAACGCGACCGCAGGAATTAAACCAATCCGATTTCTGATGAGTAGCCATTGCACCACACTCCAAACGGGTAAACCTCTCAAACTAGCGAATTGTTACAAAATCGTTATGGCTATATAAAACGTGCACGAGATTTTCGCGTGTCCGTTGATGCAAATCTCCTGAAGGTGCCCGCTTCGAGGTTCCTCCTCCCGGGAACTTTGTATTTTCTTTCTGTTTGATAACTCCGGGATGCTGCTGTAAAAACTTCAAACAGGTTTCCTCTTCTTTACTTGTTGCGGGTCGTGAAAGGATTTGCCGAAAGGCAGCCTGTATGAAAGCCCTCTCCGTTTTGTTATCGCTACCTGTTCCGACTTCTTTTGATAACTGCGCGGCCAGGCTGCGAGCCTGATCCAATGCCAGGGAACTGTTCGTCATTGCAAGTGCCTGTTGAGGTACGACACTGACAAAGCGTTCATAGCAGGCATTCGGGTTCGCCATATCGAACAGTTCCAGGAATTTCATTTTTTCGTTGGGGGTGTTTCGGAAGTAGAGGCTTCGACGAAAAACAGTTTCGCCCAGCTTTTCTTCCAGTTCCGGTCCCGACATGGTCAAATCGAGATTGCCCGCGGTGGCCAGGATGCTGTCACGAACCACCTCGGCTTCCATTCGTCGGGAATTCATCCGCCAGTAATACCTATTATCGGGGTCAATCGATTTATTCAAATTCGAGGCCCCGGCAGCGCTACTCATACGATACGCACTGGAAAGAACCATCAACCGGTGCATCGGTTTCATTTGCCACCCCTGTTCCATAAACGTAACTGCCAGCCAATCGAGCAATTCAGGATGAGTTGGCGACTGTCCATTCAAACCGAAATTGGCGACCGTAGGGACAATCGCCTGATTGAAATGCCGCCTCCAGATATGATTCACTGCCACGCGAGCGGTGCGGGGATTTTTCTCGTTGGCAATCCAGCGAGCAAGTGCCAGACGCCTGCCAGTACTTGTTTTCGGGTAAATCCTACCCAGCGGCATGTATTTGCTCCCTTCTTTTCCGGCGTTCGCAATAGCTGTTTCCAGCTTTTTCCGTGCGGCTGCCAATGTTTTGGTATTCTTCACAATTGTTGCTGCTCTTTTTTCATCAGCTTTTCCATCTTGATCGCTTGACGCTTTTGCAGTATCAACCATGTGTTCTGCATGATTGAGTTCCTGCATCGCGTTCAATACGGCAAGTTCCCGTTCCAGATGTCCTGCTTTTGTTGCAAGCTGCTCGAATGATTGAGCCTCTGCAATTTTTGCCCGATCAGCTGCAATTCTTGCCTTCAGAAGTGCCAACTCTGCTTTTCTTATCTGGATAGATAACTGAGCCTCTTTGAGATGGAACTGAGCCTCGTCCAGTTCCCGTTGCAACAATTCTTTTGACGGCTTGACAAACGGAGAGCGTTTATTTTCATCGAGTGATTTCGCCAACTGAAAGCCCGGTTCGATTTTCTCAAGACGCAATTCGTAAAACTCCGCATTGGCGGAATGATTCCAAAGGGCGAATTTTCCCACCTTCCGGGCAATCGGCATCGTGTAAACAATTTTTAGTTCACCATTGAGCCAGACATTCAACTGCTGTCCCCGTACAACAAAATCGAGTGTTACCTCTTCATCCAATTTGATATCACACGGGAAGATACCTTCTCGCGGATAAGATTCCTTCCCGTCAACGCGATGAAACGCCTGCACCGATGCATTTTTATTATTCGTTGCGGTATAAATTGCCTGTGCATTCGTTAAATCAATCGCATCAAAAAACAGGCCCACCGAATGG
>JALWSL010000554.1 GCA_027080405.1 Planctomycetaceae bacterium | reverse complement strand
GTCGGTAAGTTTCTCAAAAAATCATTAACAGGCGAAGGAGTTCGACTGACCAAAGCCGAGGGGAATGGCTATCTGTATTTGGCAGATCATGGAAAAAAAGTGACCATCCTGGAACTGACTGGTGATTCTATTTTTGTCAATGGAAACGACCTGCTTGCGTTTCAGGATGGAGTTAAATGGGACATCAAAATGATGCGAAAAATAACCGGCATGATGGCGGGTGGTCTGTTCAACATCAAACTGGAAGGGAATGGCTTGATCGCGATAACGACGCATTACGACCCGCTCACATTAAAAGTCACGCCAGATGAACCTGTCGTCACGGATCCGAATGCGACGGTTGCCTGGTCGGGAAACCTTAGCCCTGATTTCAAGACCGACTTCTCTCTGAAAACATTTTTCGGAAGAGGCAGCGGCGATTCAATCCAGATGAAATTTCAAGGCGAAGGATTTGTTGTGGTGCAACCGTTTGAAGAGGTCTATTTTCAAGGGGCCAGCTAAACGTATACAATACTGCAACCATTTTTTCTGCTGTCTTTTATTAGAGGAAAGAACAGGATCATGCACCAGTGGATCCATTCATATCGCGTATTCAGCCTTCTGATTGTAATCACGGTTCTGTGTTTCTTTTTTCTGACAGTCCCTGATGAATTAAAAGCCCAGAATCCCGGATATGCCAAAGAACCGGTTATTGTCGAGTACGATGTCGATCCAACCTGGCCGCAGATTCCGGATCACATCAGTCGCAAAGGCTGGGTTTCCGGCCTGGCGATTGATTCCAAAGGAGATATCTGGTTCTTCAAAAAAGGGCCTGATCCGGTTCAGGTTTATACTGCTGATGGAAAATTTGTTCGTTCGTGGGGCAAGGGGAATTTTGTCAATCCGCATCAGTTGCGCATCGACCATGAAGGAAATATCTGGGTAGCCGATTTCGGTCTGCATATCGTGCAAAAATACACGCCGGAAGGAAAGCTGCTGCAAACTCTGGGGACGCGAGGTGAAAAGGGAGAAGACGAAACCCACTTCAACATGCCAACCGATATGGCGATTACCCCCGCGGGAGATATTTTCGTCACCGATGGTTACGGCAATCGCAGGATTGTGCATTTCGATAAAACGGGCAAATTCATCAAGGCCTGGGGAAAGTACGGCTCGGGACCGGGGGAATTTGTGCTACCCCACGCGATTGTTCTCGACTCCCGGGGATTGCTGTATGTAGCGGATCGCAATGGCGGACGAATACAGATTTTCGATCAACAGGGAAAGTTCATCGATCAGTGGACCGGTCTGATCATGCCTTGGGGAATTTCAATGACGAAAAATGATGAACTGTGGGTCTGCGGTTCCTCTCCCCATTGGTGGCGGCGTCACGGGAAATACCCTGAGTTCAAAGACCAGATTTTCATGAAAATCGATAGCCAGGGTCGTGTGAAAAGAATCTGGACAATACCGCTGGGAGATATCGGCGATGACAAAAACAACTCCGATGTTTCCAGGCTCAAACCGGGTGAGGCTGTCGGTATCCATGCGATTGCCGAGGATGCAAAGGGAAATATCTACCTTGGTGAAATCTACAGTGAACGTGCCCAGAAATTTGTTCCCGTTCGTAACAGAAGCCAATCTGATTAATCAGGCTCTCTGGAATGGAACAGGCTGAACGTTCAAAAACGGCCTGCAGAAGTGTCGAACTACCAGGGCCGAAAAAGTCGAACTGTCAAGCAAAGATCGGACAAAGGGCGAACGCGTCATCGGGTGGGATGCCGTCTCATTCGAAGTTCCGGTCACAAAAGCCGACCAGCGAATTTGACACCATATTCGATGAATTCTTCTCCCGGAAACTCCCTCATTCGGACAATTTCGCCGTTAAAAAACGCCTTTTCCGAGCCGCCTAAGGGAATTCCAACAATGATGTCCGGGCTTGGAAGCTCTCGCGGGTAGACAAAACTCATCCCGCTGGAACTGACATCTCCCATGTAGGCGTTGAATGTCAGCTTCTCTCCATCGAGTGTCTCAACGGTTATTTCGACGACACTGTGGCACAGTCGGCGGGGATGTGCCCGTGAGGCTTTGTAGTGGCTTCCCGTACGTTCCTCCGCCCGTTCCAACGAATCAAGGATCCTCTGCACGGATCGTTTCTGTTTCTCCGTGTATTGATCAACGCCGGGATATGCCTGATGAGTAATCACTATCTACACCTGAAAATCACCTTCTCTTGCGATTAAGTCTGTTGAAGGAAAAACTTGTTGCATATTGCCTTATTGAAACTTTCTGGTAAAAGTTATGTTAGAATAGGCGTTGGTGCGTGATTATTTTCGCAGGAGAGGGAATTTCCCTGAGACAGAAGTACCGGTTATAACGACAAATCAGGAAAGACTGCAGCACCGCCCAAAGTCTCTCCCCCTATTTGTCTGCTCATTGCTTTGTTTGAAAAGCGTTACAGCCGATTATTAGCGGGATTGCCGGGATTTCCTCTCGCTGTTTTTCAATAGAAAAAATGAAGAACCATGAAAAAAAATCGACACGAATTCCGGAGTTCACTCAAACAGGAATGCTACCTCTCTCTGCTGCGGTCTCTGGTATCCTCGATTCTGGTCATGGCCGTACTGCCGCTGATCTGGGCAGTCTGGGCAGAAGCAGTTCAGGCAGAAGCTCTGGATTTCGATTCGACACGGCATGGCAGGAAACTCAAATCAGCTTTTTCGGAAGTAGCAGCAAAGGCCGAGCATCTGGTTGTCCAGGTTGAAATCAATAGCAGGAAAAAGTGTACCGGCACCCTGGTTGAAGTGAATAGCAGAAGTGGAACAGGCATTACCGTTTGCAAGGCGAGTTTGTTGGGCGAATCGATATCAAAGCAGGATCAGTTTCGCTGTTGCGATGCAGAAGGCGTCTGGCGAAAAGCGGAATTCCTGGGATATGAAAAGGAACTCGACATGTGCTTTCTGAATGTTGACTTTTCAGACAGCAAACCGCTTCCGATGATCCCGATTGCGAAAACGATGAAAGCCGGACAGTGGCTCGTTTCACTGGAATATGGACAGCAGCGCCCCAGCGGTGTCGGTGTGTTGGGGGCAGAACCACGAACGATCGGATCTTCACGAGGGTTTGCAGGCCTGAACGTGGATGAAACCGATCACGGTCTGGCGATCACGAAAGTGATGGCCAACAGCGGAGCTTCGCGAGCTGGTTTGAAGAGAGGTGATCATCTGATGGAATCAGAAGAAAAACACGCGACCAAAAGGCGATGGTTCTCCAGGCTGCTGCGTCAGTACGAACCGGGAGATTGGCTTCCGCTGCTTGCCAAGCGGGGCAATATGCTTGTTCATGTCGATCTTCAAATAGGAACCCCCTGGACGAGTACGTTCGAAAGACAGGCGGTGATGAACCGTTTTGGCAGTGATGTCTCCCGGCGCAAAACCGGTTTTCGATCCGTTCTTCAACACGATACCATCCTGCATCCTCAAAAATGCGGAGGGCCGATCGTGAATCTGCGGGGAGAACTGGTGGGTGTCAATATCGCACGAGCTGGCCGTACCGATACCCTGGCCGTTCCGATTCAGGAAATTATCGATACTGCGAAACAGTTCGAGAAAGAATAGGCTTCTCCCGCCTCGCCTTTCCTGCCTGTAACATCTATAATCCCCCCCATCTTTGGGAACAGGCTGTTTTATGTGCGGAATTTCACATGCGAAAAACCGTCGAGCACCGGGAACCGCCTCATGAATCGGGAATCGCTTCACGAAGTGACCGATTCACCAGACCGGTTCCACAAACGGCCCTGTTTGGTTCAAAACGGATTGCCACGAGGCAGATTGTTATCAGGAAAGAATTCAGGCAATGAGTGCAGATTATTCTCGCGAGATGGAAGTCGCTATTCGTGCTGTGGGGCAAGCGGCTATTCTCTGCGATGCCGTTCAAAAAAAAATCACTCCCGATGTCCTGGAAAAGAAAGACCGCAGACCGGTCACCAGGGCGGGCTTCGGCTCTACAG
>JALWSL010000553.1:4993-15066 GCA_027080405.1 Planctomycetaceae bacterium | reverse complement strand
GGCCATAGTAACTGGGCAACGTATCTCCATAACAGCGTGGCATCGACGGCCATCATTTCCAGTTTACCCAGGGCAAAATGATGGCGTATCCCCCCTCCGATAATTTTTTGGGAGTTCGCTGTCGTCAGGACAAGCCAGATAGCCATCAGGATACCGATGAATTGACGCGAGAAGGCTTCCGTCATGCTTTTCCTGCGGATCAGGACGTCGTAAACAAAGACAATCCCCGGAACGATAATTCCAACAGCCTTGCTCAACAAAGCCAGCAGATACCATCCCGTTCCCCACAGTTCATCTTGACCGCTTCGTTCCCGACGCAGCCAGTATATCAGGGAAAGAAGGAGAAAGCTGGCCGAGAGCAAACCTTTGCGGGCGGAAATCCAGACGACCGATTCGACTTGCACCGGATGAGTGGCAAACAGGGACGCAGTGAACAACGCGATGGTGTGCCGACCGGTTACCTGTTTCAGCAGAACGAAAACCAGAACCGAATTAAGAGCGTGCAGCAAGACATTCGTGAAATGATAGCCGCCAGGCCAGTAGCCCCAGATTGTTCGATCCAGCAGGTAGGAAAAGATTGTCACCGGGGCATAATTTCGAGTGACCGTTTTTGTCGCAATTCCATGCAGGTTGGAAAAAGACCAGTCGGCGATCAACCTGTTATTCAGGACATACCAGGGATCATCCCAGTTCACAAAATCGAAAGCGACTGTCCCGCCAAATACAGCCAGCACGAGTGTGCACAACATTCCGATCGCTCGGCGATGCGACCACCAATACTGCTTCGAACAAAGTGAAACACCGGAAATTTCATTTTGATTTCGATCGGACATCGGGGAATCCAGAGAAAATTTTCTATTGACGTTTTCGGTCCAGTCACTGAAAAAGCCTAGCTTTCTTCTTTTCCTCCAATACAGATGCAACGACATATTCCAGCATGGCAGGAAAATTTTACTCGTCTTATCACTACAACCGGAATAGTCGACATATCCGCTGGTGCGGACTCGGCTCTGACAGCAGGCTCTATCAGCGTCCGGCATCCCGGTTCCAGCGAATCTCTTTACAGGCAAGAGAGGAAATCACAAACAGGCCAATGTGGAATGAATGTTTTTCGCATTGGGGCAGTTGAATTAACGTCCTGCTCCGCGAGCGAGAACAGCAACGTGTACCTGTTTGGCCCCAGCCGCCTTGAGCACTTTTGCACACTCACTGGCTGTGCTTCCAGTTGTCAGGATATCGTCGATCAGAAGAATATTCTTGTCCCTGAAATTGTGAAAACTTGCCGCCCGATAGATGCCCAATACATTTTTGCGACGTACCGAAGGAGACAAACCTGCTTGATGGGGGACTTGGCGAACCTGATTTAATGCCCGATGCCAAAATGGAACCCCCAAACATGAGGCAAGGCACCTGGCAATCGTTTCTGCAGGATGAACGTGTCGAACAAGTCTTCTCGTCCAGTACATGGGAACATGCACGACAGCATTGCACTGCCAGCTTTTCAAGCGGTTTTTCTCTGCCTGCCAAAGTTGTCTGGCAAGATACCAGGTGAGATTTTGCCCCGAATCCAGTTTGCAGAACCGGCACATTTTTCTGAATTCATCTTCGTAAAGATGCAGAGAGATTGCTTCTGTGAAGGCGAAATGGCTTCTTTTGCAATGAACACATCCATGTTCGGAGGGAATATGTGGTCCCTGAGGGGCACCACATTTCAGGCAGTGATTATCTGTAACTGTTGGAAGTTTGGCAGCACAATCAGCACACAACCGGGGGGTAGTGATTTCAGCCCCCGTGGAAGTCTCTTCACGTAAAACTGAGGAAAGGCTCTCTCTGCAATAACAGCAGTTGGGAGGAAAAAGAAAATCAGCTAAAGCTGAATTGAAATCCTGGCAATTCCGCAGCAGCGATTTTGATATGGCCATGAAAACAATCCCCGTCGGAAAGCACGCACGGATTTCCAACCGAGCTTACCACGAATGATCCCGAATTCAAGAAAGCAGGACATCAGAAGGGGAATGGAAAAGCGAGTCGGGCTTGGGAGTCCGACTCGCTATCGCATTGTAATTAGTCCGATGATGTTGAACGTGTTACATGCTTTTTCACCTGCAAAATATTCCAAAGCGTTGCACGTCAATTGCTGATTGCAGTGTCAGACCTGCTTCATTGCTTCGGACAAAATTTGAGAGGTGCTTTCCCGCATGATACGGGGATCGACCTGTTCTCCCCGTTGGAGAGTGGCCCGAACCTCCTTCCCGGAAATGAACACCGGTTTTTCGTCGGGATGGTTTTCCATCAGGTCAACACGGCCGAGTGATTCATAAAACGCAGCAAAACCGACGTTGATCGGCTTGATCTGCAGTTCGCCGTTCAGATTGTTGAATATCTCCTGGGCATCGAAATCGCCCCAGATTGCGGTTCCGTCGGCAAACGGTGCATCGGCATGTTTGCGGCCAATGACGATGTTCGTGTACCCGTAATTTTGACGGTAAATTGCGTGCATAACCGCTTCTTTAGGGCCACCGTAAAACATTTTGATGTCCAGTCCGAGCAGAACGACGCGGTCTGATACTTCTTCGTTGCGTGGTCCCCATAACTCGGGGTCGCTGTCGCCATCTCCCAGCGCTTTATCGGATATCAGCTTGTCATAGGTTTGCATTCGGATTTCCGCATTGACATCATCTCCTTTGGTTTCTCCGATGAGCGGATTCAGCACTGCCCCTGCGTTCTTGCCTTCACGAATCAACGTTTCCAGAGCATAAACCAGTGCGTATTCATGGGCCCGGTGCAGGGGATTGCGAGTTTGAAAAGCGACAACGGCATCCCATCCCTTTTCCCTGATCAGGGCACGTGTTTCACGGGGAGAGAGAACAGTGTCGCCAAATGCCGCATTTTTCGGCTGAGGGATCGCCCGCACGGTTCCACCGAGAAGATGGGTCATCTCCGCATCTCCCTTCAGAACCATGTCTGCGCCAGGGTGATCGGTACGATCGGTTCCATACACAGATTTCAGGTACTTTGGCTTGTCCCATTCAAAAATATCGCTGATTTCGAGCGTTCCCGCTATTTTCCCCTCTGGACAGGCCAAGGCGACGGTTTGACCTGCTGACAGTTGACCAGCCAGATCCGCCGTGACCGGAAAAGAAATGGGAATCGTCCAGGCATATTTTTTACCATTGTTTTCGATGATCGATTCATCAAGAACCTTGTTGTAAGTTGCACTGTCCATCGGACCGGTCAACGGACTCAATGTCCCGTCGGCGATTCGAAACAGGCTGGAAATATCAGCTGCTGACATCGGCACCTGTGTTAAAGAAGAGGCATCTTTCTGAAATTGTTCAACTTCATCGGCAGGGACGGTGCAGCAAACCGGTTCACTCAGACCGCCATGGGGGGGGATTAAATCACTCATAATTTTTCCAGTTACTTTTTTCTCTTACCAGGAATCGACAGTCGCCAAAATGCGATGGATCCATCTTGTTTGTAGGCATTCAGGTACAAACGGACTTTTTGAGCGGAGCGACACATAATCGCTCCTCGTGGTTGGGAAGATAGAGCATCAGCAGAGTAACCGTCAACCGGGAGTTTTGAGGAATTTGAATATCGCCCCATCCTTGCAAATTAAACAAAACAAGATCAATACATCCTGATTTTTTGTTTTGATACATTAATTTTGCTGTCTTCATCAATTGGCAGGAAGATTGCCCCTAATTCCAGAGGCGGATGAATGGCATCGTATCGCGGTTTATTTTATTGATGTTGATTGTCGATCGAAAAATTTGCGTAAATTTTGCACAAAATATTGTAAGATTTCACGAAATTGATCGTTAACAGGCATAAAGATAGATCCTGATCGTTGTTCGAAACGTCTATTGAAGTGAGCCACGATTTCTTTTTCGTGCGCTTGCAGGTGAAGCCTGTGCAGGAGGCTTGGCGGAATCGTGTAATAAAATGGGGTTGGAAATGGACAGGTGATTATTGTGTAGCGGGATGTTTTTAATCTGTTCGCCAGGATTTTTCCCGATTGCAGAGTAGGAAAAAGTTTTGGTTGTGCACGAATGGGCAGATGGTGGTGAGCCTTCTTTATGTTCGTTGTTTTTTGAATGTTTGTGAATTTTCGTATGAAATCGGTGAGTTGGCATGTCAACAACTAATCAACACGCTCAGGCAACTTCTCCTGATCATGGCGCGAATGACAGGCGAGATCAGACGGTATTTATCATCGATGACGATGATGATTTGCGCAGGTCACTCACTTTTATGCTGGAGGCATTTGGCCTGAATATAAAAGCCTTTGCCTCAGCTGCCGAGTTTTTGGAAGTGCTGGACCCGCACGCTGATGGTTGTGCGATTATTGATATTCGAATGCCCGGGATGGATGGGATCGAACTTCAGGAGCAACTCATTAAGCGAAATGCCATGTTTCCTGTCCTCATTTTGACGGCTGAGGCGGAAGTCCCTCAAGTGGTAGAGGCGATGAAGAACGGGGCTCATCACCTGTTGCTGAAATCTGCTACCGAGCAGGAGATTGTCAATCGTGTTTTCAAGGCTCTTGATTACAGCAGGGAATTGCAGATCAAGAGCCGGGATATCATTCAGACGGCAAACCTCATTTCCAAACTCTCTCCGAGAGAGAAAGAGGTCATGAATCTGGTTACCGATGGCTTGCTCAACAGGGAAATTGCAGAACGACTGGATATCAAAGTCAAAACGGTTGAGGCTCATCGCGGGAACATGATGGGGAAAATGGGAACGTCAAATGTCGCGGAGTTGGTACATAAAATTCTTGAATACCGCAGAAGTGGTTACGAGACGGAAGCAGAGTAGAAGGCAGGCTCTCCAAAATGCTGCACAGAAATGGCAGGCAGGATGATTCAACAGGAATGCTTCACCGTGAAAGTCGGCTCGATAACAGGTTCAAGCGATAGAGGGAACGATGACCGACCTGAAAAGCAAGGCTTCAATCTATCTCAAAGCGATCCTGTTCCTTGTTATTTTACTGAGCTGTTCAGCCCTGATCATTCTTGAGTCTCATTCGTGGAAAATCGTCTTGCTTTTGATGCTGGTGATTTGGTCGTCCGCCAGGCTCTACTATTTCATGTTTTATGTGATCGAAAAATATGTCGATTCCGATTATAAATTCTCGGGGATCTGTTCTTTTCTGAGGTATCTGCTTTCGCAATCGCAGAACAAAAAAATGTAAAGGTACATTGAGAAAAAAGCGGTTCGACAACTGATTTCCGTTTTCCAACGACTCTGCCATTTTTCTCGCCAGGCTTGTTGGAATTAATCAGGTTATTGACGGTGCAGTAAGTCAACGCTGCAGAAACAGCTGCAACTTCAATTTGCCTGTAAAAAAGCCCGGCTGGAACGAAGCCAGGCTTTGGTCGTTTTTCGAATTGATCCCCGAAGGACGGGTCATTGGGCTATCTACTCACACGGCTGGTGCGAGGTGAGACTTCTCCGCGATTGGAATCGGTCTCCCCATTTTCCATTGCTTTTGCCTTGGCGGCTGCCACCACATTTTGGGCAGCGTACAAGTGAGCATTCGAAAACAGCCGTCTTGGCCCGGCTGCACCAAACTTGTTGTTAACCTTGGATGCCAATTCGGCCCAGCTCATTTTGCTACTGATGTGCCACGCAGAAGCTTGGGCAACATCGCGATTGATTCTGCCAGAAGCAATCAGTGCCAGAAGTTCGTGCAAAACCTTGTTATCGGAATATTCTTCCGGACGAATCAACTTGTAGATCGAACGCCCTGTAGGTTCTCGCTTTCCGTATTCCAGGCAGACCGTATTCAAAGGAACGGAGATGACTTTCTCAGCGGGAATGGAAAAGAACCCGTTTGTGCCACCCTGGCCACCACCGAATCCGCCGCCTCCCAAGCCACCGCCTTGATTCCCACCGCCAACAGCCTGCTGACCGCCTCCGCCGCCACCGCCGAGGCCACCACCGCCAAGACCGCCGCCACCGAGACCACCGGCACCGCCGGCACCAAACTGGGGAAGTACATGAATTCCGACAAGAGCAGGTGGCATTCCAACGGAAATTGGCTTGTCTGTCTTGTTTTCAATCAGAAGCGTCCCCTCTTTCGAATTCTTCATGATCATTTTGTAGTCGATTTTGCCATTTTCAATTCCCGCGAACAATTCAACTTTAGGTGCTGATGGATCATACGTCAGCTTCTTGATTGGACGCCCCTTCGTTTCTCCCCCGTGAACTGTTGACACCACGCCGCCCAGTATTAGAACTAGCGTTGCAGCGCAGGAAAATCGAAAAGAGTCGAAACGGTATAGTGTCATCATATCTTTAACCTCGCACTCCAGTATGAAACGGAGAAAGTGGAAACCCGCCCCGCCTGAGCCTGCGGCCCACGCCTGCGGTATTTCTGATCGTAAGCAAAAGCTGCAAACAGTCTCCCTACGTAATGCTATCGAGTTTCGTCAGGCGGATACAATGAATTTTTTTATTCTTATCAACTTTTTCAAAAAGCTTCCTACTCAATTGTATGGAATATACAGGCCAGTCCCATTTGATCGAGACTGGGTGAGCGTTGCCCGGCGAAGATGACTGCGGCGCCTGTCAAATTGGGTAAGAGAAGCCTGAATTTACCTGTTATGTCATTTCGTTCTGTATTCTTGCTTACGGCAGGCTGAATTTTACGAATCATCGTATAAATTTTGAAAGCAGTGACGATAGTGAAAAAAGAATGAATTCCCTCTGCGGAAGGGAACAGACAACTGAGATAAAATGGGTTGAAACCTGCCGGGACGTGTGTACATTTCTCTGCGAAGGCATACGGGCGGAATTTAGCAACAGTAATTTCAAGAATTGCTCTCATGGCGTTTCAAATACGGTCAATTATCCCTGTTATTCTGCTTTCAGCCGTACTGCTTCCGGGCTGTAAGTCTGCTCAGGTTGTAACGCGATTGGAAAAAGATTGTTCAAAAGTGCTGCAACCGCACTACAACGCGCTGGTTCTGAATTATGAAACGAAGGACTTGGGGAGGCTTTTTGCGAGGATTAAATCCGGAACAGTAGCGAATAGCCTGAAATCGCGTTTTTCTCACACTGATCAGGCGGTGTCTGATCAGGCGGTTACAGCCAGTCCCCCAGAAAGTGAGTGGTCACAAGCCCGTATCCAAATTGTTTATCCGCACCCCGATGGCAGCACAGATAAGGGGTTGGCCAAGCTTGTTGTTACCAGACATTCTCCGGTCAGTCCCGATAACAGCAATCTGAACAGAACAGGGATGAGGGAGCGGGTTTCTCGTCTGATGCTACGCATTTCGGGAGCTTCTCCTGAACTGGCTCAACAGGTCAGTAACAAGAAGGCGGATGTGAAAACGGTAGACGAAGAAATCTGGCAACTCGATTTACCCAAAGATGAACTCGATATTCTCCTTTCGGAACTTTCTCAGCGCGGTTTTTTCAATCGGCAGGAAAGGCCGCGCGGCGAAGCGACTGTCAGTATTTCAGTCGACAAGGGGGAACTGTCAAAGCGATGGACAAGTGAACCACGACTTGAGGATTTGATGAAACAAATTTACGACGAAGGCGAGCTTTCCGCTTTCAATACACAGGGGGCCAAGGCTGTTTCCGTTTCAATGACCCGGCCAAAGAATTCGTAGCAATCGTTCAAATCCGGTTCATTGCCGATTGCCCTGTATCTTCAACTGCAATGCGAAGCATGCTTTTGAAGCACGCTTTTACGGTTTTGGATCCTCTTTGTGTGACCCGTTTCCAAACAATGAGAGCTGGTACCATTCATTGGTGGGCGTCGGTGAATCGATGAATCTGTCCCAGTCCCTTTCGCCCGCTTTGCTCACTGGGCGAATTGAGAGACTTTGCCTCAATTTCACGTTTTGGTTCTCCTTCATTGCTTCTGCATCTGGTGCTACTCTCGGTGCCATACCTGGTATTCCAGCTTTAGGGAAGATGATGGCCAACAGTTACGATCGGGATGACGAATTCTGATTGGTAGCCCATTATTACAGATGTAAAAATAGGCAAGAAGCGTGGCTTGTCCCGAATGGTCCTGTCTTCATGAATGCGCTGATCTTGTTGATCCGATAACAGAGTTGGCTTGTTTCTGTTATTCGGGAGCTGCCGTTGAAAAGAAATCAAACCTGATTCGGAAATGCTCGGCGAGATACAAAGGTCGCATTCAAATGTTGAAACTCACAAGTTACTTGTTGTGTGGAGTGCTGTTTGTTACTGCCACTGGTTGCCAAACGGCTCGTTCTGTCAAGGACACCATTGTCAACTGGCGGCCCTCTTTCCACAAGAGTGGACAGGATGCAAAAGTCGCCGAGTCTGAAAAGAATGCTGAAAAGGCTCAGGACGAAATTGATGCGGCTCTCAAAGACCTCGAAATTAAGACGGCCAGTTTGAAACAGGCAGCTGAAGAATTGGAGAGCGTTGATCCGGGAGAGGTTGTCACAGAAATCGCCGCCTCGGAATCAAGTGAACCTGAAGCAAGCGAATCGGAGGCAACTGTTTCGGAGGCAGCCAATCGTGATGTCGAAGAACAGTTAAGCGATTTCGAGAAATATCAGCGATCTCTGCTGGAACAGAAGGAGAAGTCAGAACAGCTTGTGTCTGAAGCGGAGCAGGTCGTCGAAGAAAAAGAGGCAGATGCCAAAATGCTCATTCAGCAGGAAGCCGAAGACGGAGATAGCGGGGCAGAGCTTGCTGATATCGATCCTGCCTTCATGGATACCGAAAAACTATCGGAAGAAATTGACGCTCTTCTTTCCGATCGTGCCCCGGAGGAGACACCCTTCAGCGAAGAACTGGAAGCGGCAGAAGAAACGGAAGAAGTGGCTGATGAAAAGAGCAGGCCCGTTCAGCAGGCGTTGATGGCAAAGAAACAGGATACCGGCGATATCGCGTTCGATTTGGCTTCGTTTGCCGATTCTTCTATCGAAGACGCGGACGCTCTCTCTGAACTGGATCCTGAAGTTGCCAGCAAGACGGATGCTGCAATAGTCGAACCAACGATCGAGGATATCCAATCTGACTACCCTTGGGCAGCAGAGGAAAAGGAGCAACTTGTCGAAAAAACGACTGGGGGAGCAAGTAGGCAGCCTGTCGAGAAACAGCAGGTCGCGACATCTTCTCAACCGAAAAAAATCCAGGTTTCTGAAGAAATCCTGCAAAACCTCGAAAAAGCGCTGGGGGATGAAAATTGGCGGGCAGCCGGTCGGATCAGAATTCAATCGGATGATGCCTTTGTGCAGACTGAAGAATATAAGCAGGTTTCAGAACTGATTCATAATCACAAGGCCAAAGTACGATTGCAGGGTTTGCGTTTGGCGGTACAAAATGGAAATGATCATCCCGAGATTGTGGCTTTGGTCGAAACGCTTCTGGATGATGAAGATCAGGTTGTGAGGGCACATGCCGCTTCTGCACTCAATCAATGGAAGCGATCTCCTCAAAAGGCGGTTGCGGCTCTGGCTTCTGTTCTGGAATCTCAGGATGAAAACGCCCGCCAATTCGCGGCCATGTATCTGGGGGATATGAAAGAGCAGAAACAGCAGATTATTCCACTTTTGGAAACGCATCTGCTTAGCGCACAGGGAATGACCGCCCTGCATCTGTCAGAGGCGTTGCTCAAATTGGACCCCACAAATGTTGATGCTGTTTCTCGATTAACGGTGCTAATGCGGGATAGTAATGTTGAAGTCCGCTGGCTTGCCGCACATGCCCTTGGTGCCGTTCAGGGGGAATTGCAACCTTATGCGGTGGAAGCGTTAAGAGGGGGATTGAGAGATGTCGATTCGCAGGTGCGGGCCACCTCCGCTCTCGCACTCGGGGGGTTGGGAAACGCTTCGCGAGTCGCAGTTGCCGAGCTGAACTTCATGCTCGAACATGGCGAGCCGAACGTCAAAGATGCCGCCAGGATCGCTCTTGACTGCATCCAGTAAAAAACGCCGCGGAGCGAGGATCCCAGGTTACTTACAAGCAAGATAGCAGGGCGTCTATTTCGTCCAAACGAATCGGGTCGTTATTGCCCCGGTGCGGCTATCGATTTTTCCAATAGCCCGGCTCGCGGCTTGCATGACAAACTC
>JALWSL010000553.1:3336-4983 GCA_027080405.1 Planctomycetaceae bacterium | reverse complement strand
TGTCAGCTATTACCCGAAATGGAATGTAGTAAGGAAATTGACGAAGTGAAGCAATGCGTCACGGTTCCTCAAGGAAAGGGAACCGTGACGAACTCGTTTCCAGGCGAGAAATCAGTGCCGCAACTTCATCCTCAAACCTCTTGGCCACCTCTCTGTTCCGAGTATAATACCAATCAAAGGCGTGGAGTAATTCTGCCTCAGCTTCATAATGAAACTCAACTGGAATCTCCGGCACGATTTCTTCCCCGAAGTTTTCCCAAGACCTCTTCGGCTGCAATTCCGGAAGTACCTGCATCCGTTTCTGCCATCCGTCTGCGAAGTTCAGGCAGCCAGGCTTTTTTCCACTGCTCAGAAGATGAACTTGCTTCCGA
This sequence comes from Planctomycetaceae bacterium, assembly GCA_027080405.1. Lineage (GTDB taxonomy): Bacteria > Planctomycetota > Planctomycetia > Planctomycetales > Planctomycetaceae > Rubinisphaera. The sequence goes on along the minus strand of JALWSL010000553.1, from coordinate 4,612 downwards.
GGCGTGCAGTAGCGTCCCCTGCAAACGATCCATCAGTTGCAACTGCTGATCGTACGGAAGCTGCAATACACGTTCGACAAGTTCCTCATAATGCGTGTCAGCCATTTTGATTACCCCTGTCCGCAATCTTACCACATCTCCAGTTTAACTGTCAAAACTGATTGGATATTTCCAGCCGAAACACCTTATTGAATGCCTTCGGTTTCTCGTGATTGAACATCGCAATATAAAGTGATTGCTCTGTTGGAGTCAGGAAGTACGGAACAATGTCTTTCGGTAATTTCTGGCTGAGATCCTCCCAGTTTCCCGTTTGAAAATCTTGCCAGGTTTTGAATCGGATGAATTTGTTTTCATTGCAGTCTTCACCACCAGCGTAAGTGGGACAAAAATACGAAGTCGCGTACCAGTAGCCTTTGAAATAATCAACATCGTTAAGCACCAGCCCGGTTGCTTTCCAACTCCCTGCCACTGCATCTTTTTTCTTGCCGAAGCTTTGATGGATCGTAAACTTCTTCTTAGTGAAGTCATCAACTTCAATCACAACTCCCCGACTCGAACCAATCAGATACAGTTTTCCTTTAACGATGGTAAGTGCTCGGGAATATCCAAGATGCTTGGAAAGATCCAGCTTCGTTCCTTTTTCGTTCAGCGACCGGAATCGAAACACAAACCCGTTATTCGGATTCAAAGCGTATACCCAACCGGATTTCTCATCCACAACAATATCATGAGGGCGATCCAGCTTTTCTCCCGCAAGTAGATTGACACGCTCATTCCATTTTTCGCTTGCCGGGTCGCGGAAAGTTCGCAACTGATGGTTCCCCGTATCGGTCACATAAAACAGTCGATCCCGCCGATTAAACGTAACCGCATGAGCATCCTTCAACCCCTTGAGTGGCGATTCCCGAAATGGCTTCGATGAATCTGCACGATATAACAACCGCGATCCGGCTGTCACAATCTCATATTTATCACCAATCAACAAATGCGTACACGCAGCAAATGAACCACTCTTCGGAGCATACCGTTCCACAACAACCTCACTCGCCAGAGACCAGGTCGATGAGAACAAACATCCCATAGAAAGCAAAACAAACAGCATCCGTCCTACCAGCATCAATTCATCTTTCAACATTAAAAGGCGAGCCGGGTGGTGTTAACTTCCGGGTTGGTTACGGGTAAATACAGAGTGTTATCTTGCGTAAGAGTAACCAGGGTCGTTATTGCCCCGGTGCGGCTAATCGATATAGTTTTCGATATTGTCGATGAATTCGTC
>JALWSL010000553.1:0-3326 GCA_027080405.1 Planctomycetaceae bacterium | reverse complement strand
GTCATGCCGGCTTCCTTTCTGGCTTCGCGTTGAAAGGTTTCGCTGCGTGCTTTGCTGGGGCGGAGCGGCCAGTGGAGATTTTCGGTCCAGGTTTCCCATTCGGATTGATCTTTCGGTTTTAGTTTTCGCAGCCATTCAACACCGAAGCCGACGTGTCCGATTTCGTCGCGGTAGATGACGCGCATTAAAGCAGCGCTGCGTTTGTCGCCGGCCTGTTCAAACTGTTCTGCAAACTCTGGCGCGAGATCGAGATTGGCTCCTTCGAAAACGAGTGCGAGTCCACAAAGATATTGCAGAATGTTTTCGAACGACATCGCTTTTTTCCAGATGTAACAATTGACTGGAAGATCGCCAAACTCAACGCCCAGCTTCATGGCCCGCTCGGCGTGCATGCGGGTGTGGCGCTGTTCGTCAAGCATAATCGGAATCATACCGGCTCGTAATTCTGGCGGCGCATCCGGAAATGCGAGTAGCGCCCAAGCCATCACTTCGAGTGCCTGCAATTCATGATTCGCCATGATATGATGCGCAACCGCTTTGCGTCTCTCCTGCAAAAAGCCGGCAGGTTTGGGCATGGAAGGGGCTGCCTTGGGGGGAGCAAACAGCAGGTTGTCCGGGCGAGTCGGTTCAATAACACGTTGGACAGGGCCAGGGTGGTTGTCGGTTAGATGCGCACCGGGCGGCAGCAGTTTTTCTTCTATCGAATCCGAAAACAGGACACGTTCTGCAAAGTCACGAATTTCCACTCGATTGCCCCTCACACCAATAATTGAAACAGCAGCGGCTTGCCTATCATGGCAAATATCCAGCTGAGCAGAAATGTCACGGGAACAGACAGAATGAAAATCAGCAGAAAATCGATCGTGATCAACCAAGCCCGAATTGATTTCGAGGCTCCTATCGCGTGAAAAGTATCCATTTCCCGTTTTCGTAACTGCAACGATAAGCTGCCCAGCAACAGAAGCAGTCCCAGCATGACAGCCCCCAGTACCAGCACAACGGCATCAACAAGATGGCGAATGTTGATCAACATGGAAATCAATTCCTGCACCACTGCCAGCGGGTGAATAATCTGGATATCTGAACGGTTTTGAAAACGTCCTTCCCAAATAATGCCATTGCGATTACTGGTGGGAAAGAGAAGGATGGCGTGAAGCGGAAATTCCGATCTTCTGCCATGAAAGTGGAACGATTGCAGATTGTCATCCGTTACTTCCATAAAGTTTTGCACATTGGCGCCGAGGGTGACCGACTGGTCGTTCTGCTGTAAAATCTGTTCCTTGCTCGCCTGTTTTTCTTGCATATGTCCATGTCCAATTCCATCCATCAACCAGGCCGTTTTAACATCGACAAAAATGGCGCGATCGTCAGGAGAATGACTGGGCAACAAAATGCCGGCCACTCGCATTTTCAGTGGCAATTGACTCGCCGGATTCAAAAAACCTGTTGAGTCACTCAGAAGCCGGTCGCCTGGTTGGAGTTGCAATTGCAAAGCGACGTCGGCACCGAGCAGGCAATCTCCCAGGCGACGGGGCAGGGTGCCCGATTGCAATGTGAGGTTTCTCTTCGAGAAATAGTCAAGCGATGTTCCCACAACCGGCCAGGGACTCGCGTGATGAGATAAATGCAGGGGGACCGGTTCGGTCAACTGATCCTGCGAGAATTCATCGAGCAACCCGTACGGGATTGTGCGTAATCCGTCGGCTCGAAAATAAAGTCCGCCGATGACCAGATCGATCCGACTACCCGGGTGTCCGGCAAGCATCGGAGTGGCCTGTGCCCGACGTCCAAGGGTTTGTTGCAACTCGGCGGTCATCCATCGAGTGGCCAACGGAATGGAAAACCCCAGACCGAGGCTCAGCACAAGCAGCAGGGTGCGCCAATAATGAAAGCGGGCATGTTTCCAGGAAAGTGCGAGCAGCCCTTTCATGCTCAGGCAAGTTCTTTCAATCTGCCAGTGCTGTCACCAAAGTGATCGACAGAAGCTCCCAAATTATCGAGCAGGGAAAGGAACAGATTCGCCATGGGTGTTTCTTTTTTCAGATCCAGATGGCGTCCCGTCTTGATTTTCCCGCATCCCCGACCACCGATCACCACAGGCAGGTCGCCATGATTGTGACGGTTCGCATCGCTGATGCCGCTGCTGTAGACGATCGTGCAATTGTCGAGCAGCGTTCCCTCTCCTTCGGGGATCGATTTCAGTTTTTGCAGGAATCGGGAATACTCGCTGACGAGATACTGATCGATCTTCTGGATTTCGGCCATGATTTTTTTGTCGTTTCGATGATGCGACAACTGATGATGTCCCCCTTTGACGCCAACATTGCTGTAACGACGATTCGAGCCGGCATTGGCAAGCATGAAAGTGGCGATGCGAGTGGAATCGGTTTGAAATGCGAGTGTGAGGATGTCGTACATCAATCGGATATGCTCGGTAAAGTCGGCGGGAATACCATCTGGTATAGACAGGTTTTTTGGTATTTCCCGTTTATAGGTATCCGATCGGGCGATTCGCTGTTCGATTTCGCGCACACTGGTGAAATACTCATCCACTTTTCTGCGGTCGGTTTTGCCGAGTTGTTTTTTCAGACGGTTAGCCTCATCGGCGACAAGATCCAAAATGCTGGTTCGATAGAAATCACGAGCCTGTTTTTTCTTCGCGTCCTGCAAAGACATTCCAAAGAGTCGATTGAAAGCGAGCTTGGGGTTGATCTCTTTCGCCATCGGTTGATTCGGGCTTCGCCAGGAAATATTCGATTGATAGGCGCAACTGTATCCGGAATCACAAACGCCGGCTTTTCGTCCGGCTTCGGTTCCGAGTTCCAATGAAGGCAGAGGAGTTTGATTACCGACGATTTTCGCAGCGACCTGATCGATGGAAACTCCTACGTGAATATCGGCTCCCCCTGTTTTTCTGGGTTGAGTCGCGGTGAGAAACGCGCCGGAACAGCGGGCATGGTCACCTGCTCCATCGCCGTTGGGACGAGCTTTGTCGTGTGCCAATCCGGAAATGATCAAGCAGTCATCACGGAGTTTTCCGAGTGGCTGCAACGTCTTGGAAAGTTTGTAATTCTTCCCCTCTCCTACCGGTCGCCAGTCCGGCATGATCGCTCCATTGGCGAAGAAGATGAAGGCGAGGCGATTCGGAGTCTGTGCGGAGGCGGGGGCAGCCACTGTCTTTGAGGTGGTCATCGCCTCAAGCAGCGGCAATCCCATCACGGCACCGGTTGCCTTGAGAAAAGTACGGCGGGCCAGGGGGGAACGGCTTGTGATTTTTCTGCTCAAATTCTGCATTTTTTTACTTTCCTTCTACGCGTCTTCTGCGA
>JALWSL010000552.1 GCA_027080405.1 Planctomycetaceae bacterium | reverse complement strand
CTGCCGCATCTCTGGAGTTTGTCAGGCGTGGTTATGATGTCGCGATGGCAGATGTCAACGCGGAGAAACTGGAGCATCTCGCTGAGAAAATCAACGCCGGTGATGCAAAGGCTCTGTCGATTCCCGGCGATCTGGCAGACCTCGATTACGCGAAAAGGGCCATTGATGAAACGATCGAATATTATGGGCGTCTCGATGTTCTGGTGAATAATGCCACCTGGCGGGAGATTGTTACCATGCGAACAATTTCGATCGAATCATGGGAAAAAACGATGAGAGTGGGAGTGACGGCTTCTGCTTTCCTGTCGCGTTGGGCGGCGGCGCAGATGGAAAAACAGGGGGGAGGGGTCATCATTAATGTTTCGAGTATTCAATCGCAATCGGTCGCGGGAATCAGCCCGGCCTATGTGGCTTCCAAAGGAGCGATCGACGCTTTAACCTACGAATTGGCGACTTTGTGGGGGCCTAAGGGAATACGTGTGCTGGCTGTCAATCCCGGTGCGATCGATACCGATGGCAGTCGCGATTATGAATCGGACGAGGGAGATAACCTGACCGCGGAGCTTCGAAAATGGAGCGAAGAAATGATCCCCCTGCGCCGATGGGGACGCGCTGAAGAAATCGCCAGAACCATCGCCATGCTCGCTTCGGAAGATGCCAGCTATATCACGGGCACGACGATCGTCGCCGATGGTGGTGTCAAAATGCAATTTTCCCCGTATCCATTCAAGCACCAAATGTTTCCGGAAGAATATCAACCATGAGTCGCAACAAAAATTTCTGGCGGTGGGCGGAGCGAATTTCTTTTGTCGAGGAAGGATCTCGAATCACCCTCGGAGAAGGAGATACGCCGCTGATCAGGTCTCGCCACATCGGCCCGCAGATGGGGTTCGAGCATCTTTATTTCAAACTGGAAACGGCGAATCCGAGTGGGTCTTTCAAGGATCGTTTTGCCGTTGTCGCCGTTGCCGATCTGCTTTCCCGTGGTGTGAAAAAATGTCTGGCGACATCCAGCGGCAATACCGGGGCTGCCATCGCCACCTACTGCGCAGCCGCCGGTATCGAATGCACCATCGCGATTCTGGAAACAACACCGCTCGGGAAGTTGACGCAAATGCTCGCTCACGGGGCGAAACTGATTCGCGTTAAAGGATTCGGCCTCGATCCCCAATTAAGCGAAGACATCTTTGAAATGCTTGCCAGAATCGGCAAAGAGCAGGGCTGCCCGCCACAGATCAGTGCTTTCCATTACTCACCCGTGGGAATGTCGGGCACGCAGACCATCAGCTACGAACTGGTTGAGCAGTTTGCGGAAATTGAAAGTTATCCCGATCACGTTTTCGTTCCCGCAGGCGGAGGCGGATTCGCATTGGGAACGACCGTCGGTTTCGAACAGATGGCACAAACCGGTTCTCCGATGCCTGCCGTCGAAATTGTGCAACCGGAAGGAAACGATACGATTGCTTCGGCTCTTCGGAACGGGAAAGAGAAAGCGAATGCGGTCAATTGTACCACCGCGATCAGTGGCTTACAGGTTGCCTCGGTGATTGATGGTGATGACGTTATCACACACGCCCGGGCATCAGGAGGAACGGGGCATATTGTAACAGACGACGACATCTGGAAGGTTCAAAAACGCCTGGCGCGGGAAGAAGGGATCTTCAGCGAACCAGCCGGTGCGGTGGCGACGACGGGAGCACTGAAAGCGATGGCAGCCGGCGAGATTGACCCAAGTAAAAAAATCGTCTGTTTAATTACCGGCTCCGGTTTCAAAGATCCCGCCTCCATCGACAGGGTGAACGAGGGAATTGATGTCCCCACGCTTGATATCGACGAAACCGCTGCGTTGTTGCAATCCTGAACAGAGCCTCAAACAAGAACCGAGCTATGACAAAACAATTTGGTCGTTACCGTACGAAAATCATCAGCGCGTTATGTACCCCGCTTAATGACGATGAATCATTGAATGCCGAATCGCTGGCGATGCACATTGAAGATCAGGTGCAATCCGGTTTTGCCGGGTTGCTGGTGGGGGGCTCGATGGGGTTGATGCAGTTGCTCAGCGATCAGACCTATCGCGATTTAATCGAACAGGGCGTCCGTGCGAACAACGGCAGACTCGAAATGCTGGTCGGCGTCGGTGATACCAGTTTCGCCAGAACACGCGACCGAATCGATTATGTTCAGCAGTTCGATGTCGATGGCCTGGTCGTTCTGACCCCCAGTTGGCGGAAATTCAGTAAAGATGAATTGGTCCGGTATTACAGCGATCTGGCCGACTACGCCACGAAGCCGATTTATTTATATGATCTGCCCAGCTTGACCGGCGTTTCAATCGATATCGAAATCATGCAACGATTGGCCGATCATCCAAACATTGTGGGTATCAAATGCTCCGGCTCCTGGCAGGGCACACGTCAATTGATGAGTGTGGTGGCGGGACGGGTGCGCGTCATTCCCGCCCAGCCGCTGATCATGGATCAACTGATCCGCCTTGGCGTGGAAGAAAACCTCGACGGAATTTATTCGATCTTTCCGGAATTAACCGTCAAAATAATCGAAGCAGCAGAGTCTGAACAGTGGACAGAAGCGGAACGGTTGACACACGAACTGTCTGAACTTTTACTTGTTCTGATCCGTTACGATGTGATGCCAGCCGCACTGGCCATTTTGAATGCTCGTGGCATTGTTTCAGCGACAACCCCCCGCCCGATTAAACCATTAAGCAAAGAAAAACAGGAAAAACTCCTGAAAGAACCAGCCATCGCCAGGCACTTGGGTCAGTTCAATGGGTGATTCTCCTAAATCAACTGCCATTGAAATAGCAGCCGAAATTCATCGAGTCTGTTCGCTACTGGGAACCATCGCCCGGCAATATCCGAATGATTCACCAGAATCGCTTGCCATTCGAGATGCAGCCTTTGCTTTTCAACAGCTACAGTGGCACAAGGGGCTGTTGCAATCTTATCGAAAATCAAAAGCAGCTTTGAATGGTGAGAAAGATGAGGAAACCAGAAAAAAGTTGATCGAGTCTGGAATTGATCCAGATGAATTAGACGAAGAAATTTAGCGTCATCACTTGACCCAGATCAACTGGAACTAATCAAGGAAAATTATAATAACCACAGAGACGCAGAGGCCACAGAGAGAAGAATATCCTGCATCCTTTGTAAAGTATTGAAATTTGATCGGCGATTTGATTTTTTCCTTTTCTTTGCATCGCCGCGTCTTTGCGTGAAAAATAATACCATTATTAATCACTTCTCGTTGTTCGCCTCAGTGCCCTCCGCGTCTCTGTGGTTTATTTCTTTTTTCTTCGTAGTGATAATATCCTGCCGGTTCTGGACAGCATTATCATTGACAAGAACCCAAGTTGCTTTTTTATTTTAACACGCTTGACTTTTGTATGTGATGCACGAGGAGCGATAAGCGATGCCTGATTTTATCGACATCATTTTTTGGCAAACATGGTGGCGATATCCTTCTTCTCATGCGACGGCGTTCGATACCGTTTATCACTGGTTCAATATTCTGGAAGGTTGTGCCTGGTTTGTTTTTTCATTTTTGACACTTCTCCGCTTCCTCAAAAACAGAAATTCTTCGCTGGAGTTGTGTTACAGTTTTGCGTTCTTCACCTTTGGGCTGTCCGACTTCTGCGAAGCCTACGTGCAGGCGTCCTGGCTTATCTGGTTCAAGTTGCTTAATCTGATCGCCTTGTTTTTACTGAGGCGAACGGTCATGTCACGCTATTACCGCACAGCAAAACTGTTCTGAACGAGTTATTCCACCTCCGTTGGCCAGGACGTAATCGCCACCCGCATCGACGATTTGACGGGCGATTTTCTTTTGAGTTCCATCGCGTCAATCGTGACAATCGCCTTGTTTAGATTGACCATCTACAAAACCTCTGGAATGGTAGCGATTTCGTTCGATTGTCATCGCGCCACCTGAGCCAGCGTCATGCCAAACTCACCCGCCCTCATCATCCCCCCTTGAAGTTTGT
>JALWSL010000551.1 GCA_027080405.1 Planctomycetaceae bacterium | reverse complement strand
CATGAGTACGGGTTGCGTCTCCGGATCGCCAAAGCGGACATTGAATTCGAGAACTTTCGGATTCCCCTGATGATCAATCATCAGCCCGGCGTAAAGCACGCCAGAAAAGTTGCAGCCCCGGCGTTTCATTTCGTGAACAACCGGGACAAGAATCGTCTGGGTGATTTTGTCCATCATCTCGGCATCAACAACTGGTGTCGGGCAGTAGGCTCCCATGCCGCCGGTGTTGGGGCCGGTATCGCCATCATGAGCCGCCTTGTGATCCTGCGATGCTTCAAGCGGGATAATCGTTTTGCCATCGACGATTGCCAGAATGCTCGCTTCTGCTCCTTCCAGAAAGTCTTCGATAATCACTCGAGCCCCCGCCTCACCAAAAGCGTTGCCTGAGAGACATTCGCGGACAAAATCAAGAGCTTCCTGATAGGTGGCACAAACTTTGACCCCCTTCCCCGCGGCCAAACCATCCGCCTTGACGACAATTGGCTGATTCATCACCGGGCTTCTGCCACTTTTCGGTTGCCGAAACCAGGCCTGTTCGTCTTCGATACTGATCGGTTCTTCTGCTCGGAAACCGCCGCCATAACGCTCTTTGAGGTAGAACTCCGCAGCCTCAAGATCATCAAATGATTCATAATCGGCAGTCGGGATTTTTGCTCTGATCATAACGTCTTTGGCAAACGTTTTGCTTCCTTCCAATTGCGCGGCTGCTTTGGAAGGGCCAAAAATTTTCAGTCCTGCTTTCTTGAATTCATCCACAATCCCCATTACCAGCGGAACCTCCGGCCCGGTGATTGTCAAATCGATTTTTTCATCTTGAGCGAATTGCAGCAGTGCCGGGATGTCGTCATCGGCGATGGGAACGTTCTCGCCATCCTTGTCGGTTCCCGCATTACCCGGTGCACAAAAAACCTTTGTCACTTCAGGAGACTGTGCCAATTTCCACACCAAAGCGTGCTCACGTCCCCCCTGCCCAATTACCAACACTTTCATCCGATGCTCTCCAGCGGTTTTATCCTGAGTAAACCTGAATAAATTTTTGATGTAAAGAAACAAGCGTATTTTCGCGTCTTCGGAGTTCCATCCCCGTACATTTCTTGATTGTTGCCAATAATACCAGCAACGTAAGTCAATCTCACTCCTCCAGAAAGTACGAACTCCCATTTTTGCAGAAACAGATTGCGGAAAAAACTCGACACGGCCAGATTATTCTGATCTCGAGGACCAAACTGAAATTTATCTCACATTTGCAAGTCGTTCGTAAACTTTTACGGTTAGTCAGACAGGAGTTCCCGAAATGTCTGGACAAATCAAGCAGTGATGCGTAAATTGGAATCAGTGCTTGCTGATAGGAACCGGAAGCCGACCCACGGATCTTCTTCGCACCCTCCCCTGAATTTCTCTAACTTCACGAGGTATCAAATCAAAATGTCGACCAATAATAAATCAGTATCCAATTCATCTTCATCCCGACGTCAGTTCTTGAAGACCTCTGCCGCCGGTACTGCTATCGCTGCTGCCGCTCCGTTGTTTCTCAATGCGACTGCCAAGGCAGATACGAAAGAAATCATCCTGGGTAACGGCAAAGACCACGTTTATCGCTGCATTCACAACTGGGGGAACGATTCCCTGCCAGCATCCCACAAATATGGTGGGGCGAGCCATGGCGTTGCGGTCGATGCCGAAGGGCTTGTCTATATTACCCATTATGGGACTCCCGGTTCGATTTTCGTTTTTGATGGCAATGGAAAATTTATTCGTTCCATGGGAGAAGTTCATGTTCAAAAAGGAAGCGGCAAGGGACACGGAATTGATATCCGTAAGGAAGGAAAAGAGGAATTTATCTATCTGGCTCCAAGTGAAAGTTCGCTTTCCTTCACCAAAATGACCCTCAAGGGAGATGTTGTCTGGCAGCGAGGCAAAGCGGAGCTCGAAAAAGATAGCGGCATTTGGGATAAAGGAGCCAAGGGATACCGTCCGACCAATACCAGTTTCCGCCCGGATGGCGGTTATTATCTGGGAGACGGATACGGCAGCAACTACCTGTTTGAATATGACAAGAACGACAAGTTCGTGCGTACTCTCGGTGGTCCTGGTACAATGGATGGCAAATTCAAAACGCCACACGGTCAGTGGCTCGATAACCGGGATGGAACACCGAAGTTGGTTGTCGCAGATCGTGCCAATAAACGGTTGCAATGGTTTGGGCTTGATGGCAAACACATCAAGACCCTGGGCGGTTTCCTCTTCCCTGCCGATATCGACACTCAGGGAGATTTGATGCTCGTTCCCGACCTGCATGCACGGGTTACTTTGCTCGATAAAAACAATGAAGTCATCACCCAATTTGGTGACGATCCCACATGGCGAAGTAAGGTGCTCGATGGAAAAATCGGCATGCGTGGGAAACCCGCCCTGTGGCAGCCGGGCAAATTCATTCATCCACACGATGCCTGCTTTGATGCCCAGGGAAACATTTACATTGCAGAATGGGTTGTGACCGGACGCATCACCAAACTCGAAAAAATCAGTTGATCACGCTTCGGCGGTATTTCGCCGGGCTACCCGATTTGAGTGCGTATTGAGCAGCTCGTCTGCTTGATCCCGTGTGATTCCCTTGATGGATCTGTCGAGTTTTATCGGACGCAAGTAGTGAGCAGAGTACGAGTTGTGCAAATGAGGACACAAGTGCTCCTGCCTGTCGCTTTTGTGCATACCGTATTTTTGTGCGTACCGTATTAGTGGCAGGCACGAACGCGTTCACACCTTCCATGAGATATTTTCCGGATAAACAAGGTTCCCACACATGAACAGCTTGCTCAGGTATCCTACGGTTTATTGTACAATAGCCGCTTGTTGCGCATTCGCAGTCTTGCTGTTCTGCCTGGAAGGAGTGTCACTTACGGCTGGAGAGCCAGCGGGAGGGATCCCCAAACCTGATGATGCCCCCAAGTCATATCCTCCTGAGGAAGCGGCAAGTCTGTTTAAGCTCCCTGCGGAACTGCGAATGGAACTTGTGGCCAGTGAACCACTCATTCGAGAACCGAGTGGTGTCTGCTGGGATCAGAAAGGTCGTCTGTTTGTCTGCGAGCTTCATGGGTATAATCTTAACGGTCAGCTTGATATCGATGAACAAAATAAAACTGGTAAACTCGATAAGGTTGTCAGGAGATTCTTCGTTCCCAAGCGGATTGAGGAAGCGGCAAAGGCGGGAACATACGGCACGGTAAAACAGCTCATCGACACAGATGGTGATGGCCGTATGGATAAAGCGAATGTGTGGGCCGATCATATCCCTCCCTGCTTGGGAATTTGCCCGGCCCGCGATGGTATTATCGTCGCTTGCAGTCCGGATATCCTGTTTTTGGCAGATCGCGACGGAGATGGAATTGCAGAAGTCCGCGAAGTTCTGTTTACCGGCTTCAAGGCCAGAACGCTGGAACGCAGGATGGGAAATCCTCAGTGGGGACTCGATGACTGGATCTACTTTGGCCGTTCCTTCAGCGCAACAACGGTTACCGGGCCGCACCTGTCGAAGCCCGTTCAACTTCCCGCAACCGACTTCCGTATCAAGGCTGATGGCTCTGCCATCGAGCCCGTTGCCGGATACGTTGAAGGTCAGGGATTCACCTTTACCGAATTCGGCGATCGCTTTGTCAGTCCGATTGGCTGGCCGGCAAGTTTTATAGTACCACTGCCTTGGCACGCGCTGGCAAGAAACCCGTATGTTGTCACACCAACGTTAACGGTGCAGGCTTTTCCCAGTCGCCGTGCATACCCCACAAGCAAAGCTCACCCATGGAGAACCCGGCGGGCCAAAGATCCCGGTTTCTCCAAATTCTATACCGAAGGATGGGGAATCGCAGAATCGGCTCCCAACGGATACTTTACTTCATGTTGTGGTCCCCTTGTATATCAGGATAATGTTCTGCCCGGTTTGCACGGACAACTATTGGCCTGCGAGCCAGCTCAAAACCTGATTCATCGCTCATTGATCCAACGTGACCG
>JALWSL010000550.1 GCA_027080405.1 Planctomycetaceae bacterium | reverse complement strand
CGAAAACAAACCGAACCGGTAGACTGATTTATCTCTGTCAACTAGAATCCCCATTCTTACTTTTCCTGAGCCCGACAGACTATTGCGGTGAGAGACGTACTGGTCTCGAAATCAGCGGGAATTTCGGTTCTGCCGGACTCGAGTGCTGGATTGAAATCCCGGGAGATTGAATTGAATTGAAATTGCGACAGTTTGCGACTGGTGGAGATATCTGTATCAGCCGTCGATGGAACAATTCGGTTACCGAGGCATCCCGCTCACATTTCGATAGTCCTGTCACTCCAACAGATGGCGGATTTTTTCCGGATGAATCTTTTTTGTACTGAATTGAAAGTTGGTGAATCACCTTACAGACGGAGTTCGAGATTGTTTCGATAATACCAATATCGGGAGAGTGGTTCTCTCGGGGAAGTTCTGCGAAATTGCGATGGGAAAATTGCGGTGGGACTGTGTGGTGTGCCTACACCGTTGGGTATCGCGGAGACCGGTACTATCGATGAATTCGGATGCAATCAAACAAATCCAGTCGTGCTGGAAACTTAACGCGGCATGAAGCAGGCGTGCGTGACGGATCGAGAATGTCTCGGCGTCAAGGAATCGAATCCACACAGTGCAACAGAGTGCCTGCCTGGATCAATCACAGATAGGAGTTTGAGGAGAAAACATGCGTATCAATTTCAGGAAATATGGGGCCGCTTTGCTGCTCTGCATGGCTGCGTTGGGAAATCAGACAGTTTTCGCTGCCACCGCTCACTGGCAAACCGACTTCAACCGCGCCAAGAAACAGGCGATTGCAGAATCGAAGCCACTTGTCGCCATGTTTACGGCTTCCTGGTGCGGCCCCTGTAGAAGGATGAAATCGACCACTCTGGTTGATCGTGGTGTCAAACAACTGTTGAGCAGTCACTTTGTGACAGTGATGGTCGATACCGATCGCAATCCCGGTCTGACTCGCCAATATAATATTACTGGAATGCCCACGATTGTTATCATCGATCCAGTAACCGGAAAAACCGATCGAGTCCGGGGGTATCAGGGGCGCAGCCAATTTCTGTCGTTCCTCAACTCCCACAAGAAGCAGCTGCAACTCGCTTCTGCGGTCGGTGACGAAAAGCATGCAGATTCCCCGAAACAGTACAAGGATAGAGGATTGCTTTCCCCCTACTGTCTGGTCAACATTGTTGATCGTGGGGAACTGGTCAAGGGAGACCCGAGTTTTTCAACAAAAAGACACGGCTATACAGTTCAATTTGCTTCAGCCAAAGAGAAACAAGCCTTCCTGGCGAACCCCGATAAATACTGGCCCCAGTTCGATGGTGCCTGCCCGGTGATGTTGGCCACGGCTCATCAGTCGACATTGGGCAAAGCCCGTTGGGCTGTCGAATATGATGGCAAACTGTTCTTCTGTCACTCCAAAGAACATGCCCTGGAATTTATCGAATCGCCCGAAAAATTCGCCACACAGGATGTTGCCACGCTGCAAAATGACGCTGCAAAGCGGTAACCTGTGCAGACTTTTACCGATGGTCCGGGGAGCCGACGACAAGAGAAGTTGGCTCCCCGATTTTTTATGGAAGCGCTCAGTGCTTGAGCACTTTTTTCAGGAAGTGTATCCCGACTATTGCAATCAACGCGTTGCCAACCCACATCACCCACGCCGGTTCACAAAGTCCGTTTTTTGCCTGATTCATCGAAAGCATCACAATTGGATAGTAGAAAAAGACAATGGGCATGAACACCATGAAAAAGCTGGTTAAAAACTGCTGTTTCGCCTGAAGAATGGAGATGGGGCTCCCCAACAGAACGAAAAAGAAGCAGCTCCCGGCCATCGCATATCGGCTGTGATATTCGGTGCGTAATCGGTTCTTTCTTTGAGTTTCCGTTATTTCCTGTTGAAGAAGATTTGTAAACTCGGGCATTGAAAAGTCGGCAAACTCACCGGAAGTCAGGCTCATCGTGCGAGCAATGATCCGCTTTGCCTGGAGTTGCTGGTCTTCCTGTTCAATGTGTTTCAATTCCCGGGTAATCTCCTCAACAGCCATGTGCCTGGCCTTTTGCTTGCGGTCGATCAGGGGAAGTGGAAAGGGGTATTCTCCATCCCGAAACCAGGCTCCCCGACCATCAGCCATGTTGATAAAGCCATCCGTCACCTTGATGATCGCTTTTCGTTCCTGCAGATTGAATTGAATTTTCGCTGTTTCAGCCTGAACCGTAAACGTCTGCCCGTTACGGGGGGTGTATCGAATTGTCGGCTTGATGAGCGTCTTGCCTCTGACATCGATCACCATGATCGCCAAACCGCTCCGATCGTCGATAAAATGGTGATCATTGCGCAACTGATCGAGAAAAATCTTTTCCATTTTGATCATCACTGTTTCCTGGATTTTATTGATCGACCAGGGAATCACCTGATCGGTCAAGATTAAAGCGGAAACACTCAAACAGGCTCCCATCAGCAGCGAGGGCCAAAGCAGCGAAAAAATACTGATACCGGCCGCCTTGGCCGCAGTCAATTCCTGATCTCCAGCCATTCGCCCATAAACAACAGTCACCGTCAGCAGCATTGTTGCAGGAACGGTAATGGGAAGCAGGCTGTAAATAACGTAGGGCAATATCTGTAACACTTCCATCGGCCCCAATCCATTCTCTGTGGCCTGCTGGAAGACGCCGACAAAAACAAGCAGCACGGAAAATGCGACCAGAACCATCACAAAAACCCGGAGCAATTCCAGAGTGATGTAACGCTGAAGCAATCGCATGGGCAACCGAAATCCAGGGAGAAAAAGTTTGAGGGGACAGAACGGCCTTCATTCAACCGGTTGTATAAAGTTTTACCCTGAATCAGGTCAAGACCGGTCCTGTCACGCTTGGCTGGAGGGGTGCAGAAGGAGCACCACGCGAAAGCTGTTCGCGCTTGCATTCCGGAAGAACATTTCGGTAATGTGAAGCTCGCTGGTTTGTTTTTCATGGTGGACTAAAGCCGGTGGATCAAACTCGCCAGGAAGGCTTTTTCGGCAACGTGTGCCTTTTTCCCAGGTATCGCACACAAGTACCGCACACAGGATTTTCGGCTATCACTCACAGGAGAAATGACCGATGAGTTGTTCCAGGATGTCAGGCAGATGGACAAATAGATGCTTTACAGGTTTTCTGCTGATAGCCATTCTGACCGATACCGGTTGCAACGAGAAAGAGGTCAAAAAAAAGGAGCCCCCGCAGAAACAGGAGCAGGTTCAGAAAAAGGCGACTCCTGAAAAACGTCCGAATCTTCTTAAGCGCAAGACATCGGAAATTCTTGATAAGCAGAAAGCGATGGCCGAGAACCCCAACCTGGTTGAGGTGGAAAACAGGATCACGGGAAAAGATCCACTCACGATTTCACTACAGGCGTACCTCTCCGCTTCTTCGCGGATCAACCTTCTCAACTTCCAGCATCAGATCGACCTGATGAGAGCGATGAATGATAATCGCCCACCCTCTTACGAAGAAATAATGAAGTTGATCAAACAGACCAAAATGGAATTTAACGCCCTGCCAGATTATCAATGGTATGCCTATGATGCGAAAGAGGGAAGATTCCTGATCCTGGAAGATCCTGAAGCGAAGAAGAAAAAACAGGGAAAGTAGTAGAGAAGCAACTGAATAGCCCCCCTCACAAGAAGGTAAAGATCTTCAGGCATCTCCCGTTTTTATCGAGCACCGCCCATACAGAAAAAACCTCCAAAGGTTCCTTACCTTCGGAGGTTCGATCCCACGGTGACCCTGGGATGGGAGAGTGCAATCATCTATAGCGAAGGAAACTGACCGGATCAGTTACCCATCAATCCTTTGTTAAGCCGCTTAAGGGCTTCATGTTCCAGTTGGCGGACGCGTTCCCGGGTGAGTCCAAGAGTTTCGCCGATCTCTTTCAGGGTTCTCGGTTCCTCACCGTCGAGGCCAAACCTCATTTTGAGGATGCTTGCTTCCCGCTCGTCCATTTCATCCAGCATGCGATAGACATGAACA
>JALWSL010000549.1 GCA_027080405.1 Planctomycetaceae bacterium | reverse complement strand
TGGACCGTGGGTTTTTGCGGTTGGTCCAACTTTTCCTGTGTGCCCCGCTTTGCCGAAATTGATCATCAATCAGAAGAGAAAACAACATCCAGATGAGCGAAAATGACAACGAACCCGCGGTCGATCTGCCTGCGATTGAAGAGGCGGTACGAACCATTCTCAAAGCGGTGGGCGAAGATCCGCAACGTCCCGGTTTATTAGAGACGCCCCGGCGCGTCGCGAAAATGTACGCCGAAATGTTTTCCGGCTTGAGTAAATCGCCCGAAGAACATTTGCGGGTCACCTTTCCGGAAGTTTACGACGAAATGGTGCTGGTTCGCGATATCACTTTCACCAGCATGTGCGAACATCACCTGCTCCCGTTCAGCGGTGTGGCTCATGTTTCGTACATTCCGAAAGGCAGAGTGACCGGGTTGAGCAAACTGGCCCGTGTTGTCGAAGAAGTCTCTCGCAGACCTCAGGTTCAGGAACGGATGACGCAAACGATTGCCGATTTAATCGAACGCGAACTCGGTACCGCAGGTGTTGCAGTCGTGATCGAGGCAGAACACTCCTGCATGGCGATTCGAGGCATCCGCAAACCGGGCAGCATTACCGTTACCAGCGCATTGCGAGGAAAATTCAAGAAAGACCCCGCTGCCCGGGCAGAAGTGATGTCACTGATCAACGGCAAAAGCTGAAAACTGAATGAACTTCATAACGCGGCGACGTTGCTTCCACGCCAGAATTGCACCAGGCAGGATCGCCTCGTTCATCAAGAGGCCGTGCGTGTCGCCCCGTTCCGGGCTTCACATTGTTCCGGGCTTTACATGCTGATCGCAAACTGCGAAATGGAGTAGATCAGATACATCACCAGAAGCGGGGCGCCCATCCATCGTTGAAAATGGCCCCGTTTGGTGGCGGAGAAGATGCAAAGCCGGAAGCAGGTCAGAATGATCAGCATCGCGGGTATGTGCAGATAGAGAAAGATTTCGGGAACTTTGGCCGCCGTATCGATAATTGGCAGGGGAGCCGCGACCGCTGCCGCTCCGGTCACAAACAGGATATTCAGGATATCCGCTCCCAAAACATTCCCGACAAGAAGTTCCGGGTGGCCCTTGCGAATGGCGGTAACGCCGACCATCAATTCCGGCAACGAAGTACCGAATGCTACCAACGTGGCGGCAATGACGACTTGTGGAATGCCAATTCTTCCCGCGATGACCGAAACAGATTCAATCGCGACATGCCCGGAAAAAATGACGACAATCAGCCCTGCGAAAATCAGCCCAACCAATGCGGCAGAACTCTTTTGCGTAACATGTTCATCAGCCACATGGACAATCTCTCCCGGCTCGGCATGTTCCGCGATGGTTTCAGAAACACGAATGGCCTGTTCCTGTGGGTGCCGTCTCGACCAGATGACAGAAAGGCGGTTGCATAAGGCCAGTAGGACCAGCCGACGATCGCCCACAAGTCGGCCGATTTCCGCCTCGGATCCCCAAACGGCATAGGAAGCGTAACAGATCACTGCCAGAATGACGGCTGAACCGTACTGCACCCAACCTTGTCTTGAAAGCACATATTTATCAGCAGGCAGAGCGGCGATCAAACAGCCCACGCCGAAAATCAGGGCGGAATCCGCGATCACCGATCCGACCGCATTTCCAAGCGCCAAGCCCGGATTTCCGTTAAAGGCAGCCAGGACCGAAACGGTACATTCAGGCGTTGTTGTCCCCAACGAAACAATCGTCGCCCCAACAATGACTTCGGGCATTCCCAGACGAAAGGCCAACGCGGAAGCTCCTTCAACAAGCCATTCCGCTCCCATGCTCAGGAAATAGAGTCCCCCCACCGCCGACAGAACAAGCAGTATCGAAGACGCTTCCGTAAACCAGTGGTGGGGAATGAGAGCTTCCAAAAGTTGATCCTGACAAAGAAGTTATAACGGGTGAATAATACGTATCGACCCGCGTGAAGGTTCACGGATAATCATAGCGATGAGGAAAATTCCATGAAACCGTCTGGACAAACTGTTTTACACCAGTTTGTAGTATCAATGACCTTCTATCAGCGACGCTCTTGCACCGGCACCTGTTTATACCGGCGACGACATCCCCTTTTCGCAAGAACCCCGGTTCGATGCGGTCTGCAACAGCACCTCTGCATGGATCACTTTTTCCGGGTCTTCTTTTTCTTCTTGGCTCTCGGTTTGGGAATTTTCCAGTCGGGATGGGGAACGTGTGCCTGATCCATCAATCGAACAAGTTTTTCGACTATTTGAGGATTCTCTTTGGCCAGATCGTGTTCCTCGCCCAAATCTGTTTTCAGGTTGTAAAGCTGCACCTTGCCGGTTCGCATCGGTTGCCTGATCGCTTTCCACTCCCCTTGCCGAACCGCTTGGCGAGATCCCTGTTCGTAAAACTCCCAGTAGAGATACTCATGTTCTTTCTGCTGGCCGGAACAACCGGTGAGAACGGGAAGCAGTGAAATACTGTCGAGTCCTTCCGGCGTTTCCTGGCCGGAAAGATCACAGGCGGTCGCAAAGAAATCGCCAAAGTAGGCGATGTGATCCGAAACCGAGCCTGGCGCAATTTTGCCGGGCCAGCGAACAATAGCGGGAACACGAATACCACCTTCATAGAGTGCCCGTTTAATTCCCCGCAGCGGGCCGTTGGCATCGAAAAACTCCGGATGATTCCCTCCTTCCCTATGAGGGCCGTTGTCTGAGGTGAAAAAGACGATGGTATTTTCGTCGAGTTTTTTATCTTTGAGTCTGGCGAACAATTCACCGATGCCGCTATCCATGCGGGTGATCATCGCTGCCTGCCCTTTGTCTGGATCGGGCCAGTTTTTCTCCGCATAGATGCCGTAATCCGGAACTTCCTGCCCATTCCCGGTGCCACGTGTTCCTTCGTTGTTCGCATGAGGAATCGTGAGTGCCAGATACAGAAAGAAAGGCTGTTCGCCCTGCTGATCGATAAACCGGAAGGCATCGTCCATGAACAGATCGTGCGAATAATCGACCCGCTTCGTTGCCCAACCGGCTGAACCCCATTCCCCTTCAGACACCTTGTGAACGACATTTCTCAAACGAACAACCGATCCGTTGCGAAAAAGAATCTCCGGATAATAATTGTGGGCATGCCGCTGGCTGAGATAACCGAAGGCGTAATCGAACCCCTGACGGGTTGGCATTCCTTCTTCACTGCCGCCCGGCTGGCCCAGCCCCCATTTACCGATCAACGCCGTTTTGTAATTCGCTTCCTTCAGTTTTTCCGCGATGGTCACATCGGAATCCCGCAGGCGTTTGGCATCGCTTCTACCATTGCCCCGTACTTGACAATGACCGGTGTGCAACCCGGTCATCAAAACACATCGTGACGGAGCACAAACGGTTGAACCTGCGTAGAAATTGGTCAGCTTCATTCCCTCGGCCGCCATCCGATCCAGATTCGGCGTTTTGATCAGCTTCTGTCCAAAGCAGCCCAAATCTCCATAACCGAGATCGTCCGCCAGAATGAAAATGATATTGGGCCGCTTCTGAGTCTCGGCAGAAAAAGCCGTGCTCACAAAACAGGAAACAAGGCCCAGCACAACAACGATAAACCTCAGCCCCATCAACTTCCCTCGCAAAGACGCTGTTTGACATGTTCTTTGAATCGTTTCTGTCTGTTTGATCATGCTGTCTCCCTGATGGAGGATATTGACGGGGGATAACTGACATAGCGCCACACGAGACAGCGCCACACACCAAACGGTCGGCTTCACTCTGATGACGGAAAACCGCTATCTTTTCTAACCATTAAAGACGATCAAAGCAAATCAGTCGTGATAAAAAACCTGATGAGAATTTTTCGGATTCGGTATTGCCAATGTTTGATCCGGGCTGATAGCCGGGTAGCGTGTGCTGTGCACACCAATTGTAATCCACAATCAAACAGGGGTAAGGTGTGCTGTGCACACCAATTGTGGGTTGTTATACTCAAAACATGCCCAACTATCGACGTGCTCACATTCCTGGCGGAACCTTTTTCTTTACCGTTAAAATGGAACGA
>JALWSL010000548.1 GCA_027080405.1 Planctomycetaceae bacterium | reverse complement strand
GCTCGGGTTTGAAAACATCCCCCATGAGGATATCGGTCATCTGATTTCTGCATTCGGGATATTTTTTGAAGAATGCACCGAAGCTGAAATCGGGAGTGTAGAAACCGTAGATCAATCTTTTGAAATGGGCCAGCCCGGCGACAAACCGTTCGTTCCAGTTTCCAAGCTGTTTTGCAGAAAAGTCGTTTTTCTCGAACCCTTCGATAATTGCATCGGCAGCAAATTCTCCCGAAGCGAACGCGAGCAGGATTCCCGAAGAATAGACCGGGTCGATAAACCCGAACGCATCGCCAATCAACACCCAGCCGGGGCCTGCTGTCTGTTTCGCCCGATATGTGAAATCTTTTGTTACCTTGTACTCGATAATCCGCTTCGCATTTTCAATCCGGCGCACCATTTCCGGGCACTTGGCCAGTTCGCGTTCGAAGATTTGCTCCGGTGTCGAGCCATCGCCGGGGAACATGTATTTCATGCTGCCGGTGCAACCGACACTGACGATGTCGTCCGAAAGCGGAATGTACCAGAACCACGATTTCTTCCCGGCGGTCTGCATGATGATGGTGGCTCCCTCATCCTTCCCCTCATCGCGAATCGCTCCCTCGAAGTAGGACCAAATCGTCCCCTTCTGGAGCAGCGGATCGGGCTGTTTCATTCCCAGGCGATTGGCCAGAAAGGCACTCTGCCCGGTTGCATCGACCACCACCTGAGAAGCAACCTCCCGAACGTCATCCCCGCCGGTCGGTTCGTTTTTCAGTTTTACTTTAACGCCCACGGCGCGGTCACTCTCGAAAAGCACATCGACAACATGAGCTCCGGTGCGGACGACGGCTCCCTTTTGACGGGCGTTTTCAGCGAGCATCAAATCGAAATCGGCCCGTTCCACCTGCCAGGTTTGTGAAGATTCGTGCGGGATATATTCATCGAAATAGAACGGCTGGGTCAGTTTTCCCATTTCGGTGACAAATTGCACACTGTACTTTTTCGGGAAAGCTGATTGCTTCATTTTTTCGAGTACCCCAAGGCGTTTCAATGTCGGGTACGTTTTGGGAAGCAACGATTCGCCCACATGAAAGCGGGGCATCAATTCGCGTTCGAGAACCAATACCGATTTACCGGCATCCGCCAGGATTGCGGCACATGTCGTTCCAGCAGGCCCTGCGCCAAGGACAACAACATCGTAGTTCTGGTCGACCGGGGTTTTCTGAAACGGGCAGGATTCACTTGGCTGGGTTGTAATCATGGCTCACTATGGGGAGGGGGGGAAAATGTACCGGTAGATACCGCTGTTGATTATTTCTGATTTCCGACCGAAGGATAGTCCATTCCCGAGTCACTACTTTTACACGATTTTATCCATAATTCCAATGATTGACTTAACGAATTGACCACATCGGGGAGGTCATTGCTGAGCTCTCTGCTTTCTGCGGGGTCTTTAAGTAGATCGTACAGTTCCCAATTTTTCCCCTTGTCGGCTGAATACAGCTTGTATTGCTGATTCATCCACACTTGCTGATTTGCCGATTGAAATCCGATCGGTTTTGTTCTTTTCTGGAGTTTGCCTTCGATTACTGGCATCAATGAGACACCATCCAATGGGCGTTCGGAAGGGTAATCAATTTCCAGAGCGTCCAAAATTGTTGGCAGATAATCGCTCGTAACAGCGGGGAAGTCGGTTGTTCTTTGAAAAGTAATTCGACTCGGCCATTCAAGAAGCCCGGGAACACGAATTCCTCCTTCGTGCAAAGATCGTTTTCGCCCTTTCAATAAAGAAGTTGAACCGGGAGCAGATTCTGCTTTCCCTTCTGGTCCGTTATCTGAACAGAACCAGAACATCGTCGAATCAGCAATATTCCACGATCGCAACTGTGTTCTCAGTCGTCCCACCTGTTCATCAATCGCGGTGACAGAACCATAATAATTTCTTTCATACCGCGAATGTTGCGCATACGGGGCCACATGTTTCGCGCCTGCGACAACCGGTAAGTGGGGAGCATGAAACCAGATCACCGCAAAAAATGGTTCGTTCTGTTTAACGGCGGTGTTCATAAACGGAATCGCTCGATCCATGATCACGCGAGAATCGTCACCCTCCAGATTTTCGGTAACGATATTTCCCTTTTCGTTCCAGTAGAAGGTGCCGTACGGAAAACTTTGCGAACGGTCTTTCAGAAAGTCCCATGTTTTCCCGTTTGCTTTTTTCGGTTTGAGCATGGGATCATAAGTGGGCACTTTCGATTCAGTAACAAAGCAGACATCATAGCCGTGCTGTTGGGGTGGTGAATAGTGCATGCGTGCGGTTTTTGTTGGTCCGCCCCGATTGGCATCCTTTATTTTTGTCGTGAGTGTCCCCAAGTGCCATTTCCCGAAGTGACCTGTTCGATATCCATGCGATTTGAGAAGTTCAGACAGTGTAATTTCTTCCTGCGGGAGATGACCGACATTCGCAAAGTAAATTCCATATCGAAACGGATGCCTGCCCGTCAGGCAGGATCCGCGTGTCGGACTGCAAACTGGTGCCGCCGCATAGAAACGATTAAACTTCAATCCATTCCTGGCCATCAAATCCAAATGAGGGGTGAGAATGGGTGATTCAGGATTGTAACACCGTAAATCTCCCCATCCCAAATCATCACACATCATCAAAATAATATTTGGCCGTGGCGGCGATTCTTCAGAGTAAATCCGATGGTGCGGCAGGAGCGAACAAAACACAACGGCAGCTATTCTCCCTCGGAAATGCAGTTTCTGACAGAAGGTAGACTCCAGATTGGTGCTTGAGTTTCTCATAGCGTACCATGACACTCTTACGACCTTTAATTGTCAACCTTGCGTCAGAGCGGGAACCCACACCCAATCAATTATATTTCTGTCTAACCCACATTTGAGAGAACAGCCAACAACAACCCCAAACGACTTCTCAATCTCTTTCCCAGTGGGTAACATGGGGCCCGGTGTCACACTTTCGATTCGATGTTGTAATAGCAGTGCTATCCTATCGTTGACTTATCAATACTTGTCGATCGGGAAATGCCCGAAAATGTGGGGTATCGACGGTTGCTTGCGGCACCTGATGATGACACGAGACACTTTTGTTTCAGGAAATGTTCCAGAAAAGCAGGGATTGAAATGTCTGAGTCTGATGCAACAAAACCAGTGGTCGGAATTATCATGGGCAGTACCTCTGACTGGCCAACGATGCAGCACGCTTCGGCTATTTTGAGTCAATTCAATGTTCCGCACGAATGCCAGGTTGTTTCGGCCCATCGGACACCTGATCTCATGTTCGACTATGCCAAAAGTGCAGCCGGGCGCGGCCTGAAAGTGATTATCGCAGGGGCGGGCGGGGCGGCTCATCTGCCCGGTATGGTCGCTTCACAGACAACGCTGCCCGTGCTGGGCGTGCCCGTACAAAGCAAAGCTCTTTCGGGACTCGATTCACTGCTGTCGATTGTGCAAATGCCCGGCGGTGTTCCGGTTGGAACATTGGCGATCGGAAATTCCGGTGCCAGGAACGCGGCTCTGCTTGCCTGTCGAATTCTGGCAACGACGCGCCCGGAATTACGAACGAAGCTCGAAGAGTATCAGCAACATCAAACCGAAACCGTCATCGCCGGTTCCCGATTGGATAATGCCCCCGCCCAAAATCAGGGGCAATAGCGACTGAACAAGTCTGTGAGATGATTCCATTTAGTCATTTATCATCACGCCCTCATCAAGAAACGTGAATCGCCAGAATGAGTTCAATTATTTTACCCGGTCGTACCCTTGGGGTTTTGGGGAGTGGTCAACTTGGTCGAATGTTTGCCATCGCGGCTCGTGAAATGGGCTACCGTGTTCACACCTATTCGACGGAAGTCGATTCCCCGACGGGACACATTGCCGACCGTGAATTCACCGGAGCGTATGACGACCTGGATCGTATCAGGGAATTCGCCCAAACGGTCGATGTGGTCACGTTCGAATTCGAAAACATTTCCTCCCGTGCCGTCTGTGCAATTGAACAACTTGTCCCTGTCCGTCCAGATTGCCCGACGTGGCTGG
>JALWSL010000547.1 GCA_027080405.1 Planctomycetaceae bacterium | reverse complement strand
GTGCCAATAGATCAGAAGTATGGTCCCACTGATCACGCTGTTTTGCCTCGGACATCCATTCAAGTTCTCGCAGCGTGAACAGATCGGGAATTACTCCGACAATTCCGGATAACTCGTAACATCTTCTGAGGATGTCGAGTTTTCGATCTCCTTCACCGTCTTCTCGACCAAGGCCGCCTGTGTTTTCTTGATCTTCCGGTAAATCGCTCGATTCAGATCCCGGCGGCCTTTCGGGAAAAAATCAAACAGTTCCTCAATAAACGCATCGCTGGCCCGCTCGATCGCATCGCCACCCAGGGCTTCGCCGAATTGCTCTGGCGTAATCCCCGGATGCTGGCTCTTGTCTACCAGTTCCCAGAGTAGATCAGCGAACAACGCCGGATCGTTTGCCAGCTTGATGGGAAGATCAGCATCAAGTAAATCAAACGGCTTGCCTTCTTCAGAGAAAATTCGCCGAATCCGTTTGACGGTTGCCACATTGATAGACAACCGCCATTGACGATCCTGATCATCATAAAACAATCGCATGAAGACACCTTGAAAAATGAAGATAACGAAAACCCGCCAAGCGATATCGACTGGTTTACGGTTCGATATACCATTCGGGGAGCCCGGCTGTTGGGCCGTCCGTTGGCTTGAGTGTGATGTCGTAAACAATCCCTTCTTTTCGAGATTCGGTGCGATTCATCTGGAACACTTCGTATTCCGCATGGGGGCCTTCCGCCCCGGAAGTTCCCTTGGCAAAGTTCAGGAACCACATTTCAATCGGAGTATCATTCAGGAACGAATCGAGGAAGGTGTCCTTGATTGTGTCTCCCTCTTTGTCCAGCAGTTGAAACTCAACTGAATTTACCTTTGTGGTTCCTCGGACCAGATCCCATTCGTCACCCCGTGCCGAGACATCCGCTTCGTTTTTGGTGAGCGTCAGCTGTACCTGCTCCTTGATGATGCTGATTTCTGTTTCTGCCGCGCCGATCATGGCATAGGCTTTGGCTTTCAAGCCAATTCGCGTGCGTCCCATTATGGATTCCTTTCAGAATAGTTAAGCATCCGCAAACATCTGCGGAAGCCGTGGTTCGATCTTCTCCAGGGCGGGCTGCATGAACGGCCTGGCTTTGTAATGCAGCCTCTCAATAACCTTGTAACGTTGTCCGTTGCGGTCATACCTGGTCTTTTTTCGACGAGTCCAACCGCCAAATTCGAGCAGCGAAGCTCCACGCTTTTCTGTTCCAGTCTTCTGTCGCATGATCGCAGATGGGCCAATCACGACCGATCCGTTGACCTTGTCCAGTCCATAAAACAGGAATCGCCTCAATGATCCCTCGTGCGAACTGGGTGGGCTGCCTGGTTTGCTGATCCCTTTTCTCTTGCGAATCGAACGTTTTGCGGTGAGCCGTATCGTTCCACCGGCTCGGCTGAGATACTTCGCCTCTTTTTTCGAGAGGTAGCGGAGCACTCTCGGACGGTCAAAAAACTGTGAGACCCTGACTGTTGGAAGCATATTTCCGACTCGGGGAAGCTGCATCAATCCAGATCCTCCCATTCTCGAATCGTGAGAATCAATGCAGAGAAAAAATGCCCACTTAAAAGCAGCTCATTGTCCACATACGGACTGCTTTCAATTGATTCAACCAGGTATTCATCATTACCAATCGTGATGATCCGATTCCGATTGATATAATCCCGCACTTGGCGAACGATTTTCAGGATCGCCTTTGTTTCCGTATCATCCTGTCGGGAGACCCGCTGCTGAAATCCAATCCCGACCAGCCAGTCATTTTTCACGGTCGCGCCACGATCCAGCAATTCTGAGGCATCCAAACCGCCGGGAACGACAGTCACTTTCAGATCTTTCAATGCCCTCAGATCGTTTTCGACAATGAAATCGAATTCAGATACGAATATTCCCGCAAAATCCGTATTGAGAACGGATACAAGCGTTTCGGCCAGTTGAATCGGGATATCATCGTTCGGATCAATCATGGAGCCGCTTTTTCCTCGATCAGTTCTACATGCAGACGCCAGACCAGACGATGGCGATCAGAATAACGAAATGGTTCTTCGGAGCCTCCGGGAGATACCAGGCGATAAACATAAATCGTACCTCCGGATACTTCCTCGATCTCATCATCCAGCCCCGGTTCGCCCAGACTCGCCAGATCGGACACATCAACCAGAAAATCCCGCACCTGTTTACGGGAGACATAGCCATCACTGGATTGTTGATCGCGGCGGGTGGTGCCGATGGTGGCTACAAGCGATAACGACGTCCCGCCACGTTTGTATGTGATCGGAACGCCGTTTGTTCGCTTATGAGAACGCCGGGCAATCTTTGCCGCTGTTGCTCCAATGCTCATTGACCGATTTCACCTTACGCAACCAGGGCTTCGGTGTTCGGAATCGACTCCGCAACTACGATTGGAATACCTTCGTATTCTGATGGAAGCGGTGCTGGCTGACCGGTTGGTGAGTAAGTTGTACGCGAACGCTGCAATTGTCCCCGAGAACGCCTGCTCATACCGATCAGGGATGGTTGTTTATCAGACGGGAATAATTCCAGCATCTGGGAAAGCAAGTCATCCGTCAGCCCTTTTCCAGCGTCTTCAGTCACGTTGACAATGCGTCCCACTGAATACTTGCAACCAATTTGCAAGCCGAGCCACGATTCGATTGGCGTGTAATAGACGGGATAACTTTTTCCGTTGCCGTCCTGATGCTTGGTCACGATGGTATCACCAATGTCGATATTTCCATCCTGGCCTGCAATCGCAGTCACATCAGTTTCATCGTCATTGGTGACGATAAACCAAACCGAAGAAGCGGTGCCAGCCGTTGTTCCGCCGGCATCAATCACCATTTCGCCAGCCAGCGTTGCGACCGAGTCATTATCAACCAAACCAGTAAACCCATCGGCAATGTTGCCGGTGCCGTATAGCATCTGCTTTTCCGCTTCGAAGAACGCCTGGCGTAGATGTCGACGGGCTTCTCGTGCCACAAACGCACCTGGGCCTTTTTTGTGGACATCCGCCAGAGCTTTATCGCACATCGTGTTGGCGGAGAGGATCTTCAGGTTGATGGTGACCAACTCGTCACTCGATTTATCCACGTCTCGCCCGGTGTTCGGATCGCGGAAACCGACGACCGGCGCACCAATTTCCTTGAGATATTGATGCTGTGTCCCATTCGAGGCAGTGCCGGCGGCAATGCGACTGATGATCTGGGCTTTGTTCAACAGATCGGAGACTTCGATATCAGCAGCCCCTGCCGTGTCGATCTTGAGCAGATCAGCCAGTGTTTGAAAATTGTCAGCCATTGAATTTGATTCCTTTAAGAGGGGCGAGAGTTGCTAATTCCCTCCCGTTTAATAATCACAAAATGAAGTCCGTTTGATTTGAGTGGATTAACTTTGACCAGGCATTCTGATCGCCGCTTCCAGCCCGGTCTTGCTACTCATTTTTCCTCCTGATTGCGATTCCCCGGAAGAAACAGATTCTGTTTCGCCCAGTTCCATGGCATCGAGCTTCGCTTTCAACTCGGCGATCTCCTTATCTTTCGCCTTCAATTCCGCTTCAAGTTTGCGAGTGTGTCGATCCAACGAAGCTTCCAGCGAAAGTTTTTCGATGAAATACCGGGTTCCATCTTCCGACCCAAAGCGTTCCACGTACAACTCCAGTTCGGTGCGGACATCTTCGCGGGACTTCGCCAGGCCAGTCTCTTTTTTGCTCGGTTCCGTTTTTTCCCCCTCCGGTTTTTGGAACTTGGTATGTGGCTCGGTTTTAGTTCCGGCCCCTGAACCCTGATTGCTCAGGTCGGTAGAATCGTCCGTTTTTGTTTGATCTGTTTTTGTGCCTTTACCGGGCATTTCTTCACCTCCTGAGATTGAAAGTTCAACAAATTGATCACGTTTCGACATTTCGGTCGATGTGTTCGAGTCATAGCCAAACGGGCAGACCGCCACGCCCATCAGTTTCCATTTTCGAAAGATTGTGAGCGGCCCTGCGAGTTCATCACCATTGACCTGTGCGGTACGGCCCTCTGGGATATACT
>JALWSL010000546.1 GCA_027080405.1 Planctomycetaceae bacterium | reverse complement strand
GGCCAAAGCGCGTGCCCATGCGATACCGGCTCCCCGTTTGGAAACTCTCCCTGCACCCTTCGCGGCGGATGGTCACTTGAATCAGGTGGGCTTTGCCGCACCGGAGGCAGCGCAGGAAAACCAACAGGAGTTGTCCCCGATGCCGGAAGAAGTGGAATTGCCCCTACCCGATGATGAAGAGCAAACGACTCATCCGGTCGACAAGAACACCACTGGTTCCGATCTCCCACCAGTCCCGGGCGAGTTTCCGGAAACTCCTTCAGAGGAAGAGAAACCATCTCCGGTGAATCCGCCCAACTACTTCGAGAATGACGGGAAAAAAGGGCTGAAGTTGCCTCTCCTGAAGCAGCCGAAGAAAATTGCCCCCTCCCCAACAGCAAAAATGAAACTGAATACCGAAACCGGCAAGGCGATTCCCGACCCTGAATCAACTGCCCCGGAATTTCCTGTTTCCGAAAAACGGAGCGGAAAAGCGGTCTCTACAATACCGACTGTTGTTGAGCCAAAAGTAAAAGGAGGATGGCATCTGAGGGAACATGATTGGACAGCACAACAACCGTCTCCGCAGTCGTTCCCCGTCTTGCCAGTCAGCAACACGGAAAAAGCGGGCGTGAGTGAAACTCTTTCTCCTTCTCCCAAGCCTGTCAAACAGCCAAAAAAAATGGCTACTGAAATCGGAAAAGCCGTTCAGAGTTACCGGTAGCCTCTTTTTATCTGCAATTCATCCGTTGTTCTGATATATGCTGTTCCGGGCATTTTCTGATTGCACCCGAATAACGCCATTGTGCAGATAGCCTCTGCCTACGGGGCAAACCGACTCTCTCCATCAAAATGACTGCCCGGCTTGCCTCCCGCTCCGGGATGGCAGAAAAGAATGACAGGAAATGACAGCGCAACTGTTCTTCGATTGCTATTCTATCGGATGCCGTTCTATCGGATGCCGTTCTATCGGGTGCCGTTCTACCGGATGATGATGGGCGTTGGAGAAAAGCTCACAAGGATGAACGCCAAGGTCAACCAGCCAAGAACGATCCGGAACATCCCCAATGGGGCGTGATCATTGGCCGTTGGTGGATGATAGGGGCCCATCATGACAATCAGAAACAGCATCAGCATAAAGGTGGGATTACCGCTGAGTATCATGTAAAGAAAGGATCCGACAATCAAAGCTGTGGCAACCTGGTGTGCTCTCTTACCGATTAACGCGTAAAGAATATGACCGCCGTCGAGTTGCCCAATCGGTATGAGGTTCAGACCGGTAATAAAAATGCCGACCCATCCTGCATCCAGAACAGCACTTTCCATCGCAACGCCGGGCGGCCAGGAACCACGCACCATCTTGACAATCCACCCCACAAAGGGTGGAGCCATAAATTCATACTCATGCACCGGAACGAGATGGTGTGGGACTTCTACTGCGATCATCGCCCCATAAATACAGACCGGAATTGCAATTACCAGTCCGGCCAACGGCCCTGCGATGGCGATATCAAACAGAACTTTTCGGTCTTCCCGCCCGCCTTGTCGGACAATAAGCGCTCCAAATGTGCCCAACGGAGTAAAAGGCATCGGCAGAAAAAATGGAGGCGAGACCGGAACCCGATAGATGAGTGATGTAATGTAATGCCCCATTTCGTGAGCCAGCAGTATCAGCATGACCGGCAGCATATAACCAAAACCGTTGCTGTACCTTTTCTCACCGACGTACCAGGTGGAAAGGCATGTCGCCAGAAAAAGACCGATCGCCCACAGATATTTGCGCTGCTGCCAGAATTTCTGCGGAGCCACCGAACGCCCGGGAGCAGACCCTGTTTCCTGCACGACAACTCGCCGACCATCCGGAAAGACAAGAACTTCCGGAATGCCTTGGCTCTGCGAATCGGTTGATTCCTCTTGAGAGTGATCCATAATCCCCATTTGCTTCTTCTGACATCAAAACTGGTACGCAGCCTATTATTGCAGGATTTGTACCAAGGGGAAGGGAAAGCCCGTTCCTCATTGCTGTTTAACGACATCCGGGAAACCGGTTAAACCCAAGAAACTGGATAAACAGGGGAATCATTCTGGGGCTCTCTCGCAAAAAGCAACAACTGGCCATTTGGATACTGTCATGGCAATTGATGGACATCCCCAGTTATGCAACCGAGTTGGCAAGACAGGAAGTATAGAAAAACTGTTCCGATTTTAACGATTTTACTCAAGGGGCAAGTTGTAACGGTCGATGACGACTATGGACTCCTTTTTGTAAAGAACAATGGGAATTGATTGCGGTATGTTGTACGGGCTTTATCAATCTGCTGTTGGTGCTGATCTCCAGGCTATCAAGATGGAGACGATATCCAACAATCTGGCGAACGCGGGAACGTCCAGTTTCAAGCGGGATTTAGCCGTGTTTTCGGTGCGTGATCAGCAAGCCAAAATGGACGGTGAAATGCACGAAGTCCCGGACCATCTGCAAGATCACCCCGGTTCGGCCGTTATCGCGGAAACATTTACAGATTTCTCGCAAGGTTCCCTCACCGCAACAGGTGCCAACTTCGATGTTGCATTACTGGGGCCAGGATTTCTTCAGGTTTCAGATGGAGATCAAACTTTTCTTTCCCGGCGAGGCTCGTTTGCCCTGAATGCGGATTCCGATTTGGTGCAGTCTGATACAGGTCTGGCTGTTCTGGATGATACTGGTGAACCGATTTCGTTGCCCCCCGGGTTTGATGTGCAATTCGGTCAGGATGGCACCATCTCTGCCATCGATCCGCAGACGAATGAAGTCTTCCCGGTTGCGAAACTCGGATTGGTGCAACCTGAAGATTTACGTTCACTTAAAAAAATGGGAGACAGCCTTTACTTGGCACAAGGCGAAGTGACGCCAGCCGGCCCGGAACTTCGGATCAGCCAGGGATTTCTGGAAGAATCGGGAGTGAATCCGATCAAGGAAATGTTGGGAATGATTCAAACTTCACGAGGGTTTGAAGCGAACATGAATCTGATTCAGCATCAGGATAATGCTCTTGCCCAATTATTGCAGGCAGTGGGAGGCCAACAGTAACCGATGAGTTTACGCACATTAAATTCGGCAGCTTCCGGGATGGAAGCCTTCATGTACGAACTGGACATAACCGCCAACAACCTGGCGAACGCAGGAACAACCGGGTTCAAAGGTTCCCGTGCGGAGTTTGAGGACCTCTTTTATCAGCATTACAAGGTTCCCGGACAACAAACCAACGGTTCCCTGACACCGACAGGAATAAGTGTCGGATTGGGTTCGCGGTTGCGCGCAACCCAGGTTGATTTTCGCGAAGGAAACCTCGAAGAAACCGGACGTGCCCTGGATGTCGCCATCGTGGGCGAAGGATTTTTCCAGGTGCAGGATCCGAACGGCGGGAATCCGTTATACACACGAGCGGGAACACTCTCCCGAAATTCCGATGGCAACCTTGTTTTCAGTTCGGCCAATATCGGAAGATTGTTGCAACCGACAATCAACATCCCACAAACAGCACTTGATATCGCCATTAGCGCCAACGGTCTGGTTTCCTATCGGGAAGCGGGAACGGCTACGCTGACACAGGCAGGACAAATCGAACTGGCCCGGTTCATCAATCCGGAAGGCTTACTGCAGGTCGGTGAAAACCTTTACGAATTGACAGAAGCCTCCGGACAGGCAATTACATCGCTTCCGGGTGTGGATGGAGCGGGAACGCTGAAGCAGAATTTTCTGGAAACATCCAATGTCGAACCAGTCCGTGAACTGGTCGGCCTGATTAAAACACAGCGAAATGTCGAACTGAACAGTGAAAGCCTGAAAGCGGGCGATCAGATGCTGCAGTTAATCAACAATTTACGACGGTTCTGATCTATTGTCGAATGTGAGTTGAAATCGGAATACCTGCCCAAACAGCCTGGCTCAAACTGTCGCGTCGTTTCCTCACTGAACCTCGCTGCAAAACATTTCACCTGGACGGAAAAATGGTCACGAGAGACGAACATTCCGGGAAGATGCCCTGCCCCACAGCGGTTTTGTGGGCTGTTCTTGTTGTATTGATCTCCTCC
>JALWSL010000545.1 GCA_027080405.1 Planctomycetaceae bacterium | reverse complement strand
GGCCAGAGCGGATCGTTATGTCGGACAGCGTTGGCCGGCAAATCAGCAGGTCTCCATTGATCGGATTCGGCATGACAGTTTTGATGCGTTGTTAAAAAAATATGTCGATGAGAATGGCTACGTCAACTACAAAGCCTGGCAGGCCTCGCGAGCAGATCGATCTGCCCTGCAAAACTATTTGAAACAGCTCAGCCGGGCGAATCCCCGTCTGGCCGCCAGTCGGGAAGCGAAACTCGCTTTCTGGATCAACGCTTACAACGCAGTGACACTGGAAGGAATTCTGCAGGTTTACCCGACCACCAGCATTCGTAATCACACGGCCAAGCTGGTCGGTTATAATATCTGGAAACAACTGAAGTTGCCTGTTGGCAACCACGAATATTCTTTGGAAGATATCGAACATAAAATTCTGCGCAAGATGAACGAACCGCGAATTCACTTTGCGATTGTCTGTGCGTCAATTGGTTGCCCGAGATTACGAAATGAAGCGTACGTGGCCGGCCGTCTTGATAGTCAATTGACGGATAATGCACGGGACTTCTTTTCACGATCAAAAAATCTGCAGGTCGATGCGCGAAGACGCACCCTGAGCATGAGTGCCATCACGAACTGGTTCGCTTCTGATTTCGGTTCCTCAAAAGCTCAGCAGCTCGCCTATTTGAGCAAATACATGCCTGAGCAGGCCCGACAACTGGCTCGCGATCCCAATGTGACCATCAATTACCTGAAATATAACTGGAATCTGAATGACGCCTCGGTCAAATAGGCTCGTCGGGGCGGCAGACTCATCGGGATCGTGACTTTTCAGAGCTCGTTTTTAAGGAGAGGGCTGTTTTCCCGCAGCCCGCTCCGTTCTCACTTGTTCCGGCAGGGACAGTTTATAACTGAGGCGAGCCTCTTCAGAGATCAATTTCAGAGTGCCAATTCAGGGATTGGTGCAGCATCAGTCGTCAGCACGGGGGCAGTACCCTCTGGCCAGTTTTTCGAACGATTCGATCTGCTCCTGTTTCCAGCTTTCACTTTTGCCGAGCACTTGCATCAACAAGGATGCAACCTGTGGCGCACAGGCAAGAGCAGCTTGGGCGTCCAGAAAAAGGGCTCGGGTACGGCGAGCCAGAACGTCCTCGACTGTTCTGGCCATCTCATATCGGGCGGCCCAAACAACCTGTGAGGCGAGATACGGTAAACGGGGATGCAAACATTTCCCCAATGAAGGATCTTTTTCCGATAGCAGTCGCAAGTCATTCACGTCGTTACCGTAAACCTTGAGAAACTCATCGTCCGATGAAAGGCTTTTGTCTTTCCCCATGACCGGGGCACCATGTATCGGCAAAGTTGCGGTCTGTGATGGACGGGCTTTCAACTTGCCCACTTTTTCTGCCAGATCGATCAGTTGTTCTCCCATATGTCGGTAGGTTGTCCACTTGCCACCGATGATGCTGATCAAACCGCTTGGAGAGGTTCGAATCTCATGTTCTCGTGAAAGCGAGGCGGTCGATTTCCCGGCCGATTCGCTGCGAACCAGCGGACGGAGTCCCGAAAACTGACTGAGGATGTCACCTTCAGTCGGTTTTTTCGTCAGATACATCCCGGCGTATTCGACCAGATAATCGACTTCTTCCTCCAGAGGCCGCGGTTCAAACGTGACAGATTCTACCGGAAGATCGGTCGTGCCAAACAGGAGATGGTTGTGCCAGGGAATCGCGAACAGCACCCGTCCATCTCTGGTTTCAGGAATCATCATCGCCGCATCGCCGGGCAGGAAGGATCGATCCAGTACAAGATGCGAGCCCTGACTCGGCATGACAACCGACTCGCCATGATGTGGAACCTCGGGAGAAGATTCCTCGTCCAGATTCATGATTTCGTCGGCAAAGACACCGGTTGCATTGACGATGACACGCCCCTGCAGCGATATTTCCCGTCCCGATTCTTTATCGAGTACAACAACTCCGGCCAGCTTGCCCCCCTGATGAATCATCGAAATAACCGGCGCATAATTCAGCACGATCCCCTTATATTCTTCAATCGTCCGGGCCAGACTGATCGCCAAACGTGAGTCATCGAATTGACCATCCGAATACAGAACGCCCCCCCGCAAATTCGCTTTGTTCAAAGTGGGCAGATTGTCGATTACCTGTTGCTGGGAAAGCAACCTGGCTCCCGGGAATTTCGTTCTTCCTGCCAGAAAATCGTACGTTTTTAACCCGGCATAATAGAACCAACTGCCGGCACTCGTGTAGGAAGGAATGACGAACTGAAGCGGATGAACGATGTGCGGGGCATTGTTCAATAGCCGTTCGCGTTCCCGCAATGATTGCCGAACCATCCCGATTTGTCCCTGGCGCAGATAACGAACCCCACCGTGAACCAGTTTCGTTGAACGACTGGATGTTCCCTTGGCAAAATCGTGAGCCTCAACCAGAACCGTGCGATGCCCCCGTGTCGTCGCTTCCAGCGCCGCGCCCAAACCGGTTGCTCCTCCGCCGATAACAATCACGTCCCATACATCGCCGGGAGATTCAATCGCGGCTATCATTTCTTCGCGTCGCATACATTTTTCCTGAAAATTGGATTCCACATTCCCGAACCGATGTGGAACATCTCCCCCATCTTTCTGATCAAGCGGCTGTCCTGAATGACCACCTTGAATATCAACACAGCTTTGAGAAAGAGGCAGAATTCGTTGTCGTCATCTGGTTGTCGTCATCTGTGGGTTATTGATGGTCAACCGGTCTGTTCTGCAAACCGAGTGGCAGACCGAATGAATGATGCCTCTCACCAGGTGTTGATGTCAATCGACAAACTCGTCATTGGGGTCGAATTTGGGGATAACAAAATTGAGTATCTTCATTTTACCGATTGCCCGATGCCGAACACCCGGTGGGATCAGAACACAGATTCCCTGCTTGATCGGAATCTGTTCGCCATCAAGTTCGATTTTTGCTCCCGGCTCGCATTCGAGAATATAGTAGGTTTCCGTCAGTTTGCGATGGTAATGTGTTTTCGCTTCTGTGGAAATTTCCGTTTGGTGAATGGTCGCCGGATAGTCGGCAAGATCCGCGAACGCACGACGAGCGGTACCGCAGGGACAGGGAACACCGGGAAGCGTCTCGAAATCGACAATAACCGCTTTTCTTGTCATGTTATCTTTCATGCTGCAATTAGATCTTTCATATCGCAACCAGCACACAGGGGGACTGACAAAATGTCTGCACACGATGACAACAGAACAAACCGCATCGGTCAAATGAAAGCAGGCAAGGCAAATCAACCCGCTCCATCATTTCCGTTTGCAATAAGGGCAATCGGCGGTATAGATGATGCGGAAACACTTTCTGCACTCGTGTGGGCCATAAACCACCGGCTCCGCCTGTAACCGCTGGTAAATCAAAAAGATGAAGACGAGCACGACAAAGCCCGCAATCAGATAGCCACTTGATTGCCAGGACAGAATCATCTGGGCGACAATAGCAATGCAACAGGTAATGTAAACGGCGATCGTCCACCACTTGTTCTGCTGATTCTGCCTTGCCCGCTGTTCTTCCTTGACCTTGTCCGAGAATTCCCGTTCCAGTAATTCCTGCTTGGTTTCGTATATCTCACAGGCCAATTCATCACACCCAATGGCGGAAAGCAGACGTTCCACACTATCGAGGACGCGATACGTGTCATCAAAATTCAGCTGCCTTTGATGAGCCCAGCGATTACGAAATTCTCTCAATTCACTAACCAGGGAGCGTTCGTAGTGTCCGAGATGTTGACGAAAAACCGCGTTCCACTGATCCCAGACAACTGTCAGGGTTGAATGGGCGTCCCAAACGAATTCGTCCTGCTTCTGACCGGGATTTCCTTCCCGCGGTCGGCGAAAACTGGCCTTGGCCGATCGCTTCCAGTCGTCGCGGAACACGGCCTGAAGTTTCCCTTCCGCATAAGGGGCGAGCCCCTCAACCAGTTTCTGGAGAGCTTCATGGACGTAGTCCCGCTGCAAAGCCAGAGCCGATTCCTTTGGCTTTCCACTTTTCGGAGCGGGCGAAGAAACGCCCGCTGCC
>JALWSL010000544.1 GCA_027080405.1 Planctomycetaceae bacterium | reverse complement strand
CCTGGTATTACGGCGTCAGTCACAACATGGCGCTCGCTTTCCTGTTTCGGCCGCAAGATGAAATTCGCCTGACACAATCTCCATCGGGAGGAGGCAAGGGAAATCCTGCCTGGGACTTTCAGTTTTTTATCCCGGATTACAAAATCAATCAGCGGTATCAAATGGTGATGCGGGCGATGTATCTTCCTTTTGAATCGCCATCCCAAATCGAGACGGCCGTCTATCCTGTCCGGTTCGATACAGCGACAACCGATTTCCCAGCCGAGTTGGTTCAGTTCACCCCGGCAAAATGCAACCCTGTTTTTACCGCTCAGGGAGAAGGGCACTGGGATGTCAAAATTCGTGAACGGGGCTGGATTATGCGGGAAAACAACCAGTATCGCATGTGGTACACCGGTTACGATGGCACCCGCGAAGGCCAAAAGATGCTCGGTTATGCGACCTCACAAGATGGTTTGAAATGGACGCCCTACCCCGGAAATCCGATTTACCGCAAGCACTGGGTTGAAGATATGATGATTGTCAAACAGAACGGCACCTATTACATGTTTGCAGAAGGAGTGAAGGATCAGGCACACCTGTTGACATCGAAAGATGGCCTGGAGTGGAAAAGGATAGGCCCGCTCGATATCCGCCGAACCGACGGACGGCCCATCAAACCGGGACCGCGAGGCACTCCTGTCGCCTGGTACGAAAATGGAACCTGGTATCTGTTTTATGAACGATACGATCAGGGTATCTGGCTGGCAACATCGAAAGAGATGAAAGTTTGGACGAATTGGCAGGACGAGCCGGTCATGCTTCCGGGGCCGGGAAAGGCTGACCGCGACCTCATCGCGATGAATCAGATTATCAAATATAAAGGCCACTATTACGCGGTGTACCACGGGACAGCCGTCAACAGCGACAAGACGAAAAAAAACCTCTGGTCGACCAACATCGCCAAATCCGACGACTTGATACATTGGCAGAAATACAAAAAGAATCCGCTCCTGCCGATTTCAGAAAATAAATCGAGTGGTATTCTCGTTCACGATGGCAAGAACTTCCGTCTCTACACGATGCACGGAAAAGTTGATGTCCATTTCCACTGCGAAAACGGGACACCCCAATGAAACCGCAATTGCCCCTGATTCCCCGGTTCGAGGAACGTAAATGAATCGAGCTGCGATTATTGGCGTTTTTTGTTTTTTGCCGATTTGATCTCCTTCAATTGCTGAAATTCCGGTCTCTTTTTGTAGTAGTCATCCAGCGGATAACATCCGGAGATCAGCCCGTTGCGCGGCCCGGTTGTGCAGTCGCTGAAGGTTCTGCAGATTTTCTTTTTTGCCCGGTAATCTTTCCCGCGAAGAACCTGTGCCGGAAGTTGCCATTGACTGAGCAGCAAGCGGCCAATTCCGACAAAATCGACATCTCCCCGCCTGAGAACAGCCTGGGCGATGTGCGGCAGATATTCCTGAAAATAGGTGTAGGCAGTTCCGACCATCGCCAGGTGAGGAACCGCTTTTTTGATTTCCGCCACGGCCTGAATTTGCCGAACGCACCCCACAAGCGGATCTTCAGGGGGCTGGTATCCATCGGAAGGTGGGAAATAGGCCGGACGTTGAATGTGAGGATTGTAATAGGGAGAACCGGCGGAAAGATTCACCAGCGTCACCCCCCATTCGTCCCACATCCGTCTCAGCAATTCGATCGGTTCGCGCAAATCAACTTGAAGTGGCGAATCCCGTTTACAACCGAAACCTGTGTATTCTTCTCCCTCATATTTCATTGGCTCTCCCACGCCGGGCCGGCCCGTTTTTTCATCCATTCCCGAAGGCTGATACGGCAGGAAATCAAACAGGGATAGCCGCACTCCTATTTGCAGTTCAGGCGATGTTGCCCGAATTCCTTCGCAAATTTCACGAAGAAACCGGGTTCGACCGTTAAAATCGCCGCCGTATTTCCCGGGACGCGTGAACCCGGAAAGCAGTTCATGCCCCAGGTAACCGTGACAATGCTTGATGTCAACGAACTGAAAACCGATCCGCGAAGCAATTTGAGCTGCCTGAATATACTTTTCTATCAACTGTTCCAACTCGGCGTCACTTAGAATGACGGAATCGTCATCAGGGGACAGGCCAATTCGCTGATCCAGCAGAGGGTGATGGTAGGCGATTCGTGGCTCCAACCTCTCTTTCCGGTTCGGTCTGCAATAGCGCCCGGAGTGTGTCAACTGCAGGCCAACAAACAGGTCGTCACAGGAATTGTTCCCGAACTCCTTGATATGAGCCCGCTTCAACACACGGAGCAGTTCAGCCAACGAGGATTCATTATCCGGGTTGATCATCAATTGATTCGGGTTCGCCCGTCCCTCCGGAACAACCGCCACCGCTTCGCCGCCCCAGATCAGTTTGCAACCCGATTCACCAAAATTGTTCCACCGCCGCAAGGTATGTTCACTCGGTTTTCCTGATCGTAAACCGTCCCACCCTTCCATCGGATGAACTGCCCAGCGGTTTCCGACCAGAAAATTTCCCACCTGCAACGGCTGGGCCAAAGGAGAATTTTGCGATTGGCTGAGCGGCTCATCATCAACAGGCAGGTCAAGCCCGAGTTGTGAAAGATAGTCTCGAAACTCATCGACTGTTTTCATCGATGCAATACGTCGATACGCCATGTGTTCGTTACCGTTGGTTAAAGAAAATGGAGGTCGGCAAGTGCTGATAGACGCGACTTTCCGTCGCCGTTCGACCAAGCGCAAATACAGGCACAAACAGGGGGCATTGGTGCAATCAGACGACGCAAAGAAAGTGGCCCGGTAATGTCAGCGGGCTACCACGAAACAGCGTATGCCCGCCCGGATCATTTCGCAACAGATGAAGCAGGATAAAGCAAAACGGTGACCAGAAACCCGTGGCTCATTCCAGCGCGATGTTGGTTTCTGTTTGACCGCCATCTGCGCCGTGGTGACTGTTCGATCTGCAATATCTGGCGGTTCCGTCCTTCAATGAACGCACCGACATTGAGATCGTACAGGGTGTTGAGAACGCACTTGCACTAACGGATCAATCGAACAGGGGCTAGACCAGTGACAGTAATAAGATCGCCCTGCAAGGTGGAGTGTTTTTGGCGGGGGCCATAAACGCCCATCGAACGGCCGAGGTATCGATTCAAATCGACACCAGGGCCAGGTTGCAGATAGGCGAGAAACTTGCCACTGGGAGAAATCAGTACAAACTGCGGGCCGGGAACCTGCGTCCCCGATCGATCTCTATACTTGAGACGTTGAATGATCCCGGCTCCTGAAAAGGCTATCTTGTCTCTCGTATGCTGCTGGACATAAGGAACCGGCTGCGGTGTGGAAGGCCCGTTTTGTCGGGCGAGGCTCCGCCAGTCCGGGGGAAACCGGGATGCCCCGGTTGATGGCGATGCCCCGGTTGATGGGAACGCTTCTTGAGAAGGGGGTAATGTTGCAGTCGTTTCAACGGGGGTGGGAGCCGGCCCCAAATCGGGCAGAAAACCGGTTTGTTCCTCAATCATGGAATCGGGAACAGGTTCGGGAAAAGAGATTTCTTCTCCAACACCGGGAGAGGGAGGAACAATCGTCTCCGCATTGGCATATTGCGTTTCGATCTTCTGCTGCATCGAAAGCAGTTCAGCATCCTTCCGTTCGGTGGCGGATGTCAGCTTGACAAGATCGTCGTATTCCTCCTTCATTTTTTGATAACGAACCATCGCCTGTAACCGCAAGTCGACCTGGCTGGCAATGGCGGGAATGGAGGTCGATTTTTTCAGCTTGTTGTAATCGTGAACAAGATCGTCGATGTTCCACTCCGACAGGTCTTTTTCAATCATGTCACGAAAGTTGCGATCGAGAGCGTGCAGAATATTTCTGTCGTGCTCGATCTCCACAACGGAGGGGCCGCTCTCGACCACTCCCGTATCTTTTCCGAGAGGAATTTTTGTCCGATCTGACTGCTTCCTGCCCTTTCCGCTTGCAATCGGAAATTTCAGATCGGGCGTGCTCGATTTGGGCTGCACCTCAATTTCAACACCATTGGATGTAACGGCAAACGAACCGAGATCGTGAGCTTTACGCATGGGT
>JALWSL010000543.1 GCA_027080405.1 Planctomycetaceae bacterium | reverse complement strand
GCTTGATCTTTCCACGCATCAGGTGAAACAGACCACTCCCCAGACAATACGCAATCCAATAGATGGAAAGAGCCACCAACAGAAAACCGGTTCGTTCCGGCAGATATTTCCAACCGGAGGGGGGAGCCTTTTCATCGCGAACCGGGGCGATATTTTCCAGCAGAAAATAGTCCACTTCTTTCCAGACATCCCAGCGGGTCGGCTGCTGTCCGTTTTCTTTTTTTTGTGCGTTCGGCAATTCCTGCGAATAAAAGAAGAGATAAAACGCGACCAGCCACAGGCAAGCCACGAGCGGGAGGTATCGTTTCATTATTGACAGGTTCTGGATTGATATGTTCTGGAAAGGGAAACGGATATCGATACAGTATGCATATTCACTTATCGATTAAAAAAACCAGGTTTTCAGGCATGCCATCAGCGCCCGCATCAACCCGCGGGCACAAGGATAAAATGTATTGAGAAAATGGCAGGATCCACAATAGCGGACCTTATGTCGAAACGGAATCGATACGACAAAAAGAACCCCGGCTTTTCCAAACAGTTGGAGAACCGGGGTTTTTGAATTTACCACATCGGGAAAAATTCAGTCTCTGGACATAAAGATTCGCAAGACGTACCAGAACATGGTTGCGATCGAAGCGAACAGTCCCAAAGCAGCGGCGACATGCTGATCCGTCCGGTAATGATGCAGGATATTGGACGTATCGTACAGAATATAACCGGC
The DNA here is from genome assembly GCA_027080405.1 of Planctomycetaceae bacterium. Classification (GTDB taxonomy): domain Bacteria; phylum Planctomycetota; class Planctomycetia; order Planctomycetales; family Planctomycetaceae; genus Rubinisphaera. The sequence continues at coordinate 3,370 of JALWSL010000543.1, read as the reverse complement.
CATCAAGCCAACCATGGCCACGGAAAACCAGGTGCCCAACTGTATTCCACCAAACAGGGCAGCAATGATGATCAAGCCGATAGCTGCGAATCCGAGAACGGCCAGAATCCCCCTGAGAAAAGAGAAATCCGCTCCGGTCAACATCACGAAAGCGGTTAGTCCACCAAAAATAACGACTGTCATCACACCGGCATCCATAATGACTTCCGGTCTCTGCTGAAATCTGAGGATGTAGAATATAATCGGGGTGAAGATGACAGCCTCCGCCACCGTGTAGAGCATCAACCCGAGGTACTGTTTTGTCAGCGAGCCTCCACTCAAGGCCCATGAATTGGCCACCCAGCTTGTGACCATGAACAGGCCGAGAATCAGCAGGCCATTTCCGACCCCCCACAACTTCATCAGAGGGATCGCGATCGCATCGTTTTGACTGAAGATATACAACAGCCCGGCGAAGCCGAAAATCGCGCCGGTCAGGTGAGCGTACGTTCTGCGAATAAAGGCAGCCCGTTCCTCGCGCACAGCATCGATTGCAAAAGGATTTTCCTGTGCATACTCATTACCATAACTCATCCGGTCTCTCCTCCCGTTTCAATTATCAAGATACCCTTTAAGATATCCGGTCACGTTCAAAAGTTTTTTTATCGGCGATAGACTCTTGCATTTACAGATCGTGCCGATACGTTGGGATCAAGCAAATCTGAGTCATCCATAAGGGAACCACCAGATGAAACAGACCCTGCAGCGGGGATTATACTCAAGCAATGAGCAAATATCCAGTGATATTTCCGGGAAGCTCATTTCTGCGAAGATCTTTCAGGCTTTCGGAGTTCGAAGGACACTGCCCGGTTTGCGCCTTTTGTTTTCGAATGACCCAGAGTCATTAAACTGCGTTTAATCTGTTTTTTTATCTGGTTTTGTGTCTGCAAAACAGGCATGAAAGAGGCATCAACGGGGCGAATTGATCGCACTTATGTTAATGGCCATTCGGATTGGAAAAGCTCTTTTGCACTCGGTAATCGGCAACATACTTCAGCATAACACATGAAAAATGACAAATCTCGCAATTCTTGATTACGTAATGCTCGCTGTTTACCTGATTGGGACGATGTCGTTGGGTGTTTACATCGGGCGACGGCTGAAAACCGGTTCCGATCTTTTTCTCGCCGGGCGTTCCTTGCCCTGGTGGGCGATTGGGATGTCACTGGTTGCAACCGATATTGGCGGGACGGATATTATCGGTGTGGGCGGGCAGGCGTATCGGTATGGCTTGGCTGTTTCCAATTTCGAATGGATTGGCTGCATCCCTGCGATGATCATCGCAGCATTCGTGTTCGTTCCCTTCTTCTGGCGAACCGGCGTTTATACGATTCCGGAATTGATGGAGCGTCGTTTTAATGTCGGGGCGAGAACGCTGCTCAGTTTTTGCTGGGTCGTCTTTATGGCTTGTAATCTCGGTATCATGTTGCTTGCTTCTGCGAAGTTGATGTCGGTGCTGTTGGGCTGGGATCAATCGATGGCGATCTGGGCGACTGCGATACTGGTTGGCGTTTACACAATTTTCGGTGGCTTGGCCGCGGTTGTTTACACCGATGTCATTCAATGCGCGGTGATGATCGGCGGTTGCCTGATTGTTTTAGCCATCGGTCTGGTCGAAGTGGGCGGGCCAGCCGGTTTGTCCGCCAGTCTTGAAAAACTCGAACAGGAAAGAATATCAGCCACTCGTGCAGAAACTCCCGGTGGTGAAGATGCGGAAACCATTTCAGAAGATGACAAATATCTTTCACTGGTCTTGCCGGTCGATACCAAAACGCCTTTTCCCTGGACGGGTATTCTGTTCGGTCTTGCGATGATTCTCAGCCCAGCCTACTGGATCGGCAATCAGGCGATTGTGCAACGCTCTCTTGGTGCGAAGTCCGATTATCAGGCCAAAGCCGCCTATGTGATGGGAGCGTTGTTGAAGAACATCATCCCGATTATCGTTGCGGTTCCCGGTTTAATTGCGTTGATCAAATTCCCTGAACTTCGCGATGGCGACCACGCATTTCCCACTTTGGTAGCCGAGCTGTTGCCCAGCGGTTTGCGGGGTGTTTTTCTGGCATCATTTCTGGCGGCGTTGATGTCGAGTATCGATTCATATTTGAATTCGTCTGCCTCGCTATTGACAAACGACTTCTACAAACGCTTTCTGCAGACAGACGCAACTGATCGACAACTGCTGCTCATCGGTAGAATTGTGACAGCCCTGCTGCTGGTGTGGGCGATTAACTTCGCCTTTTTGATCATTCACATGCAGTCCGGAATTTATGCGATCTTCCAAACCTTGATGGCTTTCTTCCAGGGGCCGGCTTTGGCGATGTTGATGACCGGATTACTTTGGAAACGAGCCACCGGAACCGGTGCGATCGTCGGGTTTCTGGCCGGTATCTGCACCGCGGTTACTCTTTATACAATGAATCAGCCAGCCGTTTATCAGGCGATGCACTGGAAGCCGCTGTTTCAAATTGAAGAGCCGTTTTTGTATTTCTCGGTTTGGGCGTTTCTGGTTGCGCTGGTGCTGATTGTTCTCGTCAGCCTTTTGACAAAACGGGAACCGGAAGAAAAAATTCGCTACTGCGTATTTGGTGAAGCTGAAAGGGAAACCGTATGACAATCTTGCACACGATCGGCGATTTTGTTCGCGACAGCCTGGCCTTGATCCCGTTATCATACATACGCGTTCTGTTCGTGGCGATTCTCGTGGTGTTGCTCATCTGGGTGCTGATGCTTCCGGATCGTGAAACAACCCCGCCCGATACCAAACCGACCTGGAGTAACAATCTCAAAACCTGGGCCGCAATGACCCTGCTGCTGCAAATCGCTATTTATTCAATTTTTTGAGGTAGGAAGCAGCAGTGCGTTCACAAGGAATTCTTTTCCCGTCATCGCTATACAAAATTTTGAAACGGCTGAAGCAACCGAAGCATCCTACTTATTCCAGCCCTAAGAAAAGCAATCTATCAGGTACAGGAGTCTTGCGCAGGTTGATCAGACTGAGCACTAGCAGGACAAGAGACAGCAGTTTCGGCCTCGTCCGTACTTGAGGCAGTATCGTTTAACAAGCTTACTTTTAAAGCTTTTCTGAGATAATCGGGTAGACTTTCGGCAAACGACAACGCCCAAGCTCTTTGAGGACTGCACATGCGACTTAACACCCCGACACCAATATGATCAAAGAATGAACGACTTTTAAACAAGCTCGACAGATTGGACAGTAACCGTTCACACCCTGGGGAGGAGTGACGGGGGTGGTTGATTGGCGAAGGTTTTGGTCAGGGAATCGCTCAGATATTCGAAGACATGGCGATTTTGCTGCCGGCAGGTTTCGATC
>JALWSL010000542.1 GCA_027080405.1 Planctomycetaceae bacterium | reverse complement strand
CTGTTACCCCAGCACGGCTGGTCTGCTCTGACCGCCGTAACCAATATGGAATTCCCAAAAGTTTTCGCACCGTTCGTAAACTTTAACCGTTAGTAGTACAAAGACGAGAGCGGTTCTTCTTCTGTGAGACCCCATTAGACCGGAAATTTGATTTTTCTCTTGTAAAATGGGAATCTTTATAACATAATGGCTTGTGAAAATAGGTCCTGCCTGCCGGGTTGAGTGGCCCGGCTACCGTGTCTGTGGGGAGTATTCTTCTTGCGGTCCTCTTTTTCTGGTCCCTTTTTGTCAGACTGCTTTGTTTTGTCAAAACAGTCTCCGTATCAGAAATTTGAGTTTGACTTGTGGGCAACCTCACTAACGGATCGGCTTACTCAACGATGTTCTTTTGAATCTCGTGAGATGTAGTCAATGTCCGTTCCCGGCTTCTTGCCTTCGGTGTGCACCGAAATCCAGCAATGGAATCAGAACCGTTACGGACTCACTTTACGTCCGGCGTGGCTGATTCGCTTTGAACAGATGGGCTCTATCCCTGTTCACCAAACAGCCTGCGAATGCGACGTATGTGCCAGCAATAGAGGCTAAGGTTGCGGTCAGATCCATGAATAAGTTCTTCTCATTTTTCGTCGCTGTTGTTCTGCTTGGTGGTTCCCTTTTTCCTTTTGCAATACATGCGGAAAAGAAGGAGAAAGCATCGGCAAAACCGAAGCTGGTCAGTTACCACGCTCAAATCAAACCGATTTTTCAGGCCCATTGTCAGGGATGTCATCAACCTGCCAAACCTCAGGGTGAATATGTGATGACCGAATTTTCCGCTCTGTTGAAGGGGGGAGAATCGGGGGACCCCGCGGTTGTGCCAGGCAAACCGCAACAGGGAACGCTGCTTGAACAGATTGCGCCGGAAAATGGTGAGGCAGCCATGCCCAAGGGAAAAGAACCGCTTACTTCCGATCAGATCGCACTGATCAAAACGTGGATCGCTCAGGGCGCGAAAGATGACACTCCCGAGCAGGCGAAGAAGGTTTACGATGCGAAACACCCACCCGTCTATTACCGCCCGCCGGTTATTACCTCGATGGATTATTCTCCCGATGGAAAAATGCTGGCGATCGCCGGGCACCACGAAGTCCTCATCCACAAGGCTGATGGTACTGCCCTGCTGAAACGATTTGTTGGAGTTTCTGACCGAATTGAATCGGTCGCATTCTCTCCGGATGGAACCCGACTTGCGGTAACGGGCGGGGCGCCGGCAAGAATGGGGGAAGTGCAAATCTGGAACGTCGCTACAGGCGAGTTGCAGCTCTCGGTTCCCGTCACTTACGACACCGTCTACGGAGCCTGCTGGTCGCCGGATGGCACAAAGCTGTCGTTCGGGTGTGCGGATAACTCTCTGCGGGCAATCGATACCAAAACCGGGAAACAGGTACTCTTTCAGGGCTCGCACGGCGACTGGGTTCTTGATACCACCTTTTCCGTCGATGGCTCCTACATCGCTTCGGTGGGGCGAGATCAAACAGCCAAACTGACCGAGTTCGCCACCCAGCGATTTGTGGACAACATCACATCGATCACGCCCGGTGCGCTCAAAGGGGGGCTCGCAGCGGTGGAGCGGCATCCCCAACGGGATGAAATTCTGATCGGTGGATCAGACGGAGTGCCGCGCACCTATCGGATGCAGAGACTGACAAAACGCGTCATCGGTGACGACGCGAATCTGGTTCGCCAGTTTCCTGCCATGAAGGGGCGTATTTTCGATGTCGCGTTCAGCCCGGATGGAAAGCAGATTGCGGCAGGAAGCAGCCTGGATGGCAATGGTTACCTGGCCATCTACTCCTACGACGTCGACGGCAAATTGCCGGATGAGCTGAAAAAGATTCTTGAAGAACGGGTCGCCTCACGCAAGCCGGAACAGAAGAAGAAGGTTCAGGAATATCGCACCGCCAACATCAAACAGATCGCCTCCATTGAGTTGCCCGGCAACGCTGTTTACTCGATCGCCTATCACCCTGATGGCAAGCAGATCGCCGTTGCTGGCGCTGATGGCACGGTTCGTTTTGTCAGCACGCAAGATGCGACAACGCTTAAAGAGTTTGTTCCTGTTCCAATTACTGCGGCGCCTCAATTGGCGAAAGCGAAAAAAGCCGACTGGAAATTCGGCGTCTCGAAAGTACATCCCGAATCGCCCCTTCCGGAAAAAACGGAGATTGTGGAATTGCGATTCAATCCGGATCGGATCGTGCTGGATAACCCCTACGCCTACTCGCAGGTTCTGGTCAAGGCGAAATTGGCCTCAGGTGATTTGATCGACGTCACCCGAAATGTCGAATTCAAAATCGACCCACACGTTGCGGTCATTGATGCCCAAGGTCTGCTGCAACCTCGTGGAAACGGGCAGAAGGTACTCACCGCGACTCTGCGCGGGAAATCGGCAACAGCTGCGGTGAATGTTTCCGGTATGCAGAAACTTCCCCAGCCGGATTTCTACCGGGATGTGACACCGATCCTTTCAAAACTGGGCTGCACCCAGGGAACGTGTCACGGTGCGAACAAGGGAAAGGGCGGGTTCAAATTGTCCTTGCGTGGCTATGATCCCATCCTCGATGTTCGGGCCTTAACTGATGATCACGCTTCCCGCCGGGTCAACATCGCCGTGCCTGATTAGTCGCTGGCGCTTCTCAAGGCGATTGGCGGTGTTCCTCACAGTGGCGGTCAGTTGACCACGGTTGATCACAAATATTACAGCATCATCAGAGCATGGATTGCCAGCGGAGCCACCTTGAATCGCCAGTCTCCCCGCGTGACCGGGATTGAAATCTTCCCCAAAAATCCGGTCATTCAGACAATCGGTTCCCGTCAACAGGTCAGGGTTATTGCGACCTACGCCGATAGCACCAGGCGGGATGTCACTCGTGAAGCATTCGTTGACAGCGGCAACACGGAGGTAGCTGAAGCGAACAACTCAGGCCTGCTTGTTGCAGTCAGACGTGGGGAAGCTCCGATCCTGGCTCGTTACGAAGGGGCTTACGCTGCGACAACCTTAACGGTAATGGGAAAACGTGACGGGTTCCAATGGAAACAGCCGGAGTCATTCAATCGAATCGATGAACTGGTGGCCGCCAAGTGGAAGCGGATGAAAATACTCCCTTCCGAACTTTGCAGCGATGCCGAATTCATTCGGCGCGTTACCCTCGATTTGACCGGATTACCTCCGTCAGCTTCTGCAGTGAAATCATTTCTGGCTGATAAACGGGCCTCACGTGTGAAACGGGAGGCGCTGGTCGACTATCTGGTCGGCTCTGAAGAATATGTCGATCACTGGACCAATAAGTGGGCCGATCTGCTTCAGGTCAACGGGAAATTCCTGGGCCGAGAGGGAGCAACCTTATTCAGAAACTGGATCCGAAAGCAGGTTGCATCGAACAGGCCCTACGACCAGTTTGTGCGCGAAATCATCACAGCCAGCGGTTCCAACAAAGCGAATCCCCCGGCCTCGTACTGCAAAATATTGCGCACTCCCGAAGAGACGATGGAGAATACAACCCAACTCTTTTTGGGGATACGCTTCAACTGCAACAAATGCCACGATCATCCATTCGAACGATGGACCCAGGACCAGTATTACGAAATGGCTGCGTACTTCTCCCAGTTCGAATTGAAAAGGGCACCGGAAAGCAAAGGAAGAAATATCGGCGGTACTGCTGTTGAAGCAGGCAAGCCACTTTATGAAATCGTCAGCGATAAAAATACAGGCGAGATGAAGCATTTGCGAACCGGGCAAATCGTAGCGCCTTCTTTTCCGTATGGGAAGCAGATTGATGTCCCCCAAAAAACGACCCGTAGAAAGCAGGTCGCCGCGTGGATTTCCTCGCCTGAGAACGACTATTTCGCCAGAAGTTATGTAAACCGACTCTGGGGATACGTTTTCGGTGTCGGAATTATCGAGCCGATTGACGATATCCGTGCAGGCAACCCGCCGACGAACCCGGAACTGCTCGACTATCTCACACAGGAATTTATCGACCATAACTTCGATGTCCAACACATTCTGCGGTTGATCTGTAAATCTCGCACCTATCAACTCTCGCTCGTTCCGAA
>JALWSL010000541.1 GCA_027080405.1 Planctomycetaceae bacterium | reverse complement strand
CAATCTGTTTCAGGCAGATGTCGATCGCGTCGTTGCCGGTATACAGAGTTTTTCCGCAAAGCAGATAGTATCCGACAGCGCCGACAGAATATAGATCGCTGCGCAGATCCCGCAGTGTCGGTTGGTTAATCGCTTCCGGAGCCAGATAAAGTGGGGTTCCTGCAATTTCCCGTTTCGTTTGGCTTTCCGTGCCGGTCCCTGAAATCTCATCCACAAGCCCGAAATCGAGTAGAGTCACCATGTCCTGCTGATTGAGTTGCCGCGAAATGATGATGTTTTCCGGCTTGATATCGCGATGCACGATGCCTGCCTGATGTGCTTCAGCCAGCGAGGCGCACACATGAATGAGTATATCGATCACACGTCCGGCAGGTTGGGGACCATCAACAGTCACCAGTTCCTTCAGGGACATTCCCTCCAGAAATTCCATCGCATAATAAAACAGGCCATCGTGAGTGCGTCCGAAATCGTAGATGGAAATGGTATTGGGATGTTTCAATTGGCTGGTCAATTGAACTTCCCGTTCGAAGCGGGTGATTGCTTCGCTCGAATGCTCCTGGGTTTTCAGCACTTTTACTGCGGCCATTCTACTCAACATCGTATGTCTGGCCCGATACACCGCGCCCATGGTTCCTTCGCCGATCATTTCTTCCAGAATAAAATGACCAAGTTGCCGACCGATCAACGAGCAGGCTGCCAATTCGGCGTTGAGGTGCTGCGAAAGGCAGAGTTCAACACGATCGGCCAGTGGTTCCCGGTCTGTTTCACTGTTGTTCTCGGGTGAGAGTTCAGCATCGACCTGCTCAGCCAGTTCGCACAAATCAAAGCTCTCATCGAGTTCATCCCACTGGACAAGCTGGACAGCTGGATTTTTATATTGTGGGACGCTTCCCGGTAAAATCGCGGAAGCCGCGATGGCATGAACATGGGTGCCGATCAAACCGAGTTCCTGCAGTTGCGGATAGGTCATGTGGTGACACAACACACCACAGATCAATTCGTCAGGGACATTCCACTGCAGTAAACAGGCTGCAGCGGCTTGGGCATGATGCACACCAAACAGGCCAATTTCAAATTCTGTCAAATCACTGGGAACGCCGACGCGATCGTTGAAATACTCTACATAATCCTGCAGACAAAGATGCCCCAGAACAGGGAGCAGAAAGTCCTGCAGCATCGCACCGGTGAAAGCCAGTTCGGTATCAGCGTTGATTTTTTCCGCGACGGCTTTCGCAAACAGGGCGCGGTCAAGGTTATCAACAGAGAATTGATGCAGATCGAACAGGTGACTGTTGAATTTTTTGAGTGTTGACTGGATCGCAGCGGTGAGCAACAGCAGTTTGCTTCGGCGGATTCCCAAACTCACCAATGCCTGCAGAGCTGTCTTCGCCTTGTGGCGCAGGCCGTTGGCCGACGAATTAACAGATTTCAACAATTCGCAGGTCAGGTTGGAGTCGGCCTCAAGAAATTTGGCCAGTTTTTTCGTGCTGTAATCGGGACGATTGGCATACTGAAGAAACTGGGTGACTGCATGAGGGAAGATGGGCAACTTCCACCCTGCAGGCAAAGAAGACGCGCTCGATTCGAGCAGAAGCCTTTTCCTCATTTCTGTCCAGTCGACATCACTCATAAAGACAAATCGTCCTACCACGAATCAAGAAGGTTCACCGAGCTGTTTCGATTTTCGAGAAGCGCACGATTTCAGGAAACCGCCTCCCGTACCCTGTTAAAGTATAGAACGCGATCAGATTGCCGGTCAGCAATGCCGCTGCTGCAAAACAATGTCGGCGGGAACTGGTCTGATTGTAAGGATTACATCGATTTGCAAAAGCACTGTCGTGCACCAAAAGAAACGTATTCCACTAAGCATTGACACGAAATCGTCAAAACTTGAACCCATTTCCCCAAATGGAAATGAATTGTAAAAAAAGCAGTTGACCGTTCAGGGCGAGTTAACCTATTTTCCCGCCACGACTGAACGAGAGGCGTCAATGCCCGCGTTCATGTTTCAAGCTGTCGAATAACCACCCGGAATCGACTTTGGTTATTCTTCAGTATGATAGAACCACAGACCCATCTTAGACTCTGATCTCGGCAATAACGACCAAACCAATTCGTTGCCGCGAACAAAAAACAGTCCAATCAAAAAGGAATTAACAAATGGCTCGTTTGGCAACACTCGCATTCGCATTCGTACTTTTGGGCTCCTCTGTTGGATGCTATCACTCCCGCTGGGCCGGTTACGGCGGTGGATGTGGATGCAACGCCACCCCCGGAGTTGGCGGCGTTTACGGCGGAGCTCCTGCAGGTGGAACCTACATGGCTCCACAGCAAGGTGCGTTTTACACTCCAACCGGTTCCAATGTGAATATGGCTGGTCCAACCGCCTTTGGAAGCCCCGTCTATTCGGCTCCCTACACATCAACGGCAATGGCTCCTATGGATCCACTTCCAACCTATTGATTTGATATGTTGATGTTGATATGCGATCCATGAAATAATCGCAAAATAATACGGGTCGAGATTGCTGAGCTATACGTAAAAATCGTTCCGATCGAACAGGCCGTGCACCTGGTGCATGGCTTGTTTGCGTTGTGGTTCCATTGGCCATTCTGGCTCCATTGGCGGCGACGGGCAACAGTTCTGTAATTCAATACCGGCGCGGTTCAGCAGTTTGCACGCCAAGCCGGAACTCGTGCATCCGGGAACCGCTACAACCGCTACGGTTCCTGGAACTGCTCAATAACGCTTTTCGGGATGGCTTCTATCCTCTGCCAATCGTGCTTCGTTGTGTCGTCGCTGTCGAGAAGCAACAGCCTTTGCTCGGTCGCATCCAGCACAGTTTGCTGTTGGTCCGCTCCCCATTTATTCATCACATATTCGTAACTTTTCTTCGGGAAACCACCAGTGGCCGTAAAAAGAACCTGGGTCTTTTCGGGATCATAATCCCAACTGTAATGAATTGTAAGCCGTCCCCCCATCACAAGTTGGGCAAGCATGTTTGGCTGATAGTAGATTGTCGCGGTGCCATCCTTTCGAATGGTCAGATAACGGGTTCCGTAATAATTTGATTTCCAAAAGCCTGTTACCAGCAGCTTGATCCGCTCTTTATCCATCTCCTTCAAAGATTTCGTTTTCGCTTCCTCAGTCTGGCCCGATGAAGTCTCAGAGAGGCGGGAGGGCTTCTGGATGTCCGAAGAAATTGCAGGGGGTATTTCTGGATGAGACGGAGAACCACCAGTGCCAAACAGATATTGAACACCCAAACCGACCCCAAACAGTGCCAACAGTCCCGAAAGAAGCACTAATGGGGATTTGTAAGATTGTTTCAGCATGACCCTCTGCTTTTCATTCGATCCCTGAATTCGACGCTTGCACACGCAGGCAATTGTACGGGCAGCACTGCAAATTGCCAGCAGAAAACAGGCGGGCTCGAAGAAGATCAGTCAGAATCCCGATGCGGGTCACAATACCGACTGCGTGACCGATCAACAGGAAGATTGCCGGGAAATCGTTCCGTTTGTTTTGGCTGTTTCCGTAGTGAAATCGGTCTGCGCGGCACGTACCGCGTTCCGTCCCTCTTTTTTAGCCTGATAGAGAGCCTGATCAGCGGCTTCGATGAGTGCATCGGCCGTGCTGGCATGGCGTGGAAAACTGGAAACACCAATGCTGACAGTGATGCGAATGCGCTGCTGGTTGTGCAGAATGACCATCTGGCTGGCCGCCTGGCGAATTGATTCACCAATGCGAATGGCTCCTTCCAGCCCAACTCCCGGAAGCAGAATGGCCATTTCCTCGCCACCATAACGGGCAACCAGAGGGCGATCGGTTGAACGAACTTTTTTCGATTCCGATTCGAGAACTCTGGCAAATTGTCTGAGTACCTCGTCACCGGCCTGGTGGCCGTGATGGTCGTTGATCGCCTTGAAATGATCCAGATCGAGCAGACAGAGCGAACAGGTCGCACCGGATTCCCTGCCTTGCGCCAATTCCTGTCGAATTTTCAAATCGAAGGTTCGTCGGTTGGCCAATTCGGTCAGGCCGTCCATATTGGCTTTGCGTTCCACTTCAACCCGATCGAGAACCCGAAGCAACGTTTCCGC
>JALWSL010000540.1 GCA_027080405.1 Planctomycetaceae bacterium | reverse complement strand
CTTGACAGCCGCATCGTAGCCGGTTTGGGCAGCGTCCCATTCCTCTCGTTGAACCGCGCCCCTGGCCTGTAAAAGTTTTCGGGAAATGGAAGGCCCGAATCGCTGCTCCAGTTGATAATGCTGCTGAAGTTTGCGAATTCTCCAGAGATAGTAATTCTCACCCTTTGCTTCGAGTTTTTCCAGGCGGTGTTGTACTTCGTTCTCCAGCTCATCGGCCAGGCGGGCCTCTCCTGTCTGGCGGACAACAACAGCCATTTTCAACAGAGCCTCCAACCGAAGTCCTTCCAACTCGGCAGAAAGCGCCCCACTTTCCCGACCATAGTTCAGAATCATTTCAGCCGCTTCTGTCGTGCGATTTTCAGCAAGTAGAAAGCGGGCGTACTCGGCTGTTGCCTGATTCCTGATCTGCAGATCGATGCCCGGCCTGTTCAATGAACGGTACAGCCGATCCAATTCCGCCTGATCGTTCTGGATTCGCGCAGCGGATAGCAGAACCAACCTGGCTGACTGCTCCCAAAAACGATTGGTCTGCTTTTTGGCAAGGGGAGAAGCCAACGCCCGCGCCCGCTCCACCGCGGCTGTTCTCTCCGGGACATCCTGTTGCTGAACCTGGGCTACCTGCAAAAACAACCTGGCGTGAGTCACCTGTATTTCTGAAAGTCGATTGGCCGTCAGACGATTTTCCAGAATCACAGTCTCTGCAGATGATTGGGCCGGCCTTTTCAGAAATCGACTGACGATTTGCGAGGCTGATTCCAGTTCGGAATTTGCCTGCTGGGCTACCTTCAGGAAGCGGGCTTTCAGGGCTTCGTCATCGGGCTCTGCGATCGCAATCCAGAAAAGTTGGCCTGCCTGCTCTGCCCGCAATATGCCTGTTTCGACATCAAGAAGTGAGACCCGTTCGGAGTTTTTCTCGTCTGGCTGGGGTTTCAGAGTGGCATAAGCCGATTCCCACAACGCATCGGCCTGATCGATGGGAACCGTCTGCGCGTGGGCAGCGTAGGTTCGAGCCAATTCAATCCGATAAAACAGTTGCGCCTGCCCGGAAATGTCTGAACGGTTCAATTCCCGCTGACAGAGCATCTCAGCCAACTGAAACAGGTTCCGCTCCCGTAACCCCTCGAAAAAGCGCAAGTTACTGGCTGAGGCAACCCGGAACGAAGCAGACCGATTTTGCGTAACATGAGCCTGCGCAAACAGTTCGGGAGAGCCCAACAACCATATCAAACAGACTAAAGCGGCCAAACAGCCGCCAGAGTTCCCGTTGACCAGGAAGCCGATTACCGGTGGAAGCGATCCGATTACTCTCCGGTTTTCATTCATGTCTGTTTTACGCTCTCCTGCACCTCGCGCTGCCCCAACTTCATTCGTCAGGCATAAGCCCATTGAGGCCCTGTTCGAGTGAGGACGCCGCCCACTCGGGCATTCCTCGCCCATCTCGGCATTGTGAGCCCCGCCCGATCATTGTAGGCCCCAATCACAAACGAAACAATAACGATTGATTCCGCCAAATTCGTCCGGAAAACAGACTGGAGAATGACCAAAGGAATACAGCCGTAACAGGCGTGCACTGTCTGGCCCGTTTTTTCAGATTATAATTGTATTGCAGTTGCTGATGGTCCGAGGAATGTTTACGCTGTTTTTTGCATGTAGTGGTTCCCGGCGTTTTTTCCGGGTTAAAGTTTTGTTCCCTCCCAAAATTTCCAACCGATATACCAGGAATGCCCTTCCCGGGCGTCTGTGCTGGCGGGTCTGTCCGCTTTGCCGAGAGAAAATCGATCAACTGTGCCTCATTCAACTGTGCCGCGTTGGGGCATTACCTGTTGATTGTATTACCTGTTGATTACTGTCCGCGGAGTTGATGTTGAACCCTGGACGTAGAATCTGTAGTTGTCGCAACAACGAATGGGACGGCCTTGTTGCGGTATGAGGAGAGATGGCATGTATGATCTTCATTATTCCAGGCGTCAAATGCTCAGAAACTGCGGCATGGGTTTTGGAGCGCTATCTCTGGCCACCATGTTGCAGGATCAGCAGGCGTGTGCAGCGGCCGAAAACCCGATGGCACCGAAACAGCCCCATTTCCCCGGCAAAGCGAAACATATTATCCACATCTTCCTGAACGGCGGAGCCTCGCAGGTCGATACGTTCGACCCGAAACCGGCCCTGAAAAAATGGGCGGGAAAGTCTCTGGCCGGTGGGAACTTCCGAACCGAACGCAAAACCGGTTCGGTGATGGATACTCCGTTTCGCTTCAAAAAGTATGGTGAAAGCGGGATCGAAGTCAGCGAGATCTTTCCACACCTCGGAGAGTGCGTCGACGACATGACGTTCATTCGCTCAATGCACACGAACGTACCGAACCATGAACCGTCCCTGATGATGATGAATTGTGGCGAAGTTCGTTCGGTGCGCCCCAGTATGGGCTCCTGGGTTACTTACGGATTGGGGACAGAAAACCAGAATCTCCCCGGTTTCATCGTGATGTGTCCCGGCGGGATGCCGATTACGGAATCGGCCAACTGGCGTTCTGCGTTTCTGCCCGGCGCTTATCAGGGAACACATATCGACACGAAATCGAAAAAAGTCGAAGATCTGATCCAGAACATCCGGAACGCAAAAATATCCTATCCGCAGCAGCGGAAACAGCTTGATCTTCTGCAACAGCTAAACCGAAAACATCTGGCTTTACGCGCAGAAGATGGGCAACTCGAATCACGAATCCAGTCGTTTGAATTGGCCTACCGGATGCAAATGGAGGCCAGTGATGCTTTCAACACGGATAACGAACCGAAGCACATTCAGGAAATGTACGGCAAGGGAATTCACGCCAGACAATGTTTGATCGCGCGAAAGCTGGTGGAGAAGGGAGTCCGTTTCGTCCAGCTTTGGCATGGAGCCGGGCAACCGTGGGACAGCCATGATGATCTCGAAGTTCGGCATCGAAGTTTGGCCAAGCAGTGTGACCAGCCGATCGCCGCCCTGATCAAGGATCTGAAACAGCGCGGATTACTCGCGGAAACGCTCATCATCTGCAGCGGCGAATTTGGACGCACACCGGTTGTCGAACTGCCCAAAGCGGGTTCAAACGCAGGAAAAATCAATGGGCGAGATCACAACCACTACGGATTCACCGCCTGGCTGGCTGGAGGAGGAGTCAAGGGGGGATATGTTCACGGAGCCACCGATGAATTTGGCTTCCGGGCGGTTGAAAACAAGGTGCATGTTCACGATTTGCAGGCGACCATCATGCACTTGCTGGGGTTCGATCACGAACGGCTGACCTATCTTTATTCCGGCCGCGAATACCGATTGACCGACCTGGAAGGAAAATTAGTTCCGGAAATTCTGGCATAAACGGAATTGCCCAGTTATAGTTGAAGTGTCCGTTCGACCGGCGTCGATGAACACCGAACGGGAGAGTCTGCGGGTTTTCTTACGGAAAGCTCTGTTTCATACAACTGTTTTATCTCGCAACGACATCGGACGTCGTCTACGTCGTGCTGCCACAATGATTGACAAACGCTTTCGCGGATATTTCACATTTCATCTCCGGATAAAATGATGAAATTGTTCGATGTCGATCGGGAAGTTTGGCAGCAGTAACAACTTCGTAAGCTGCAACAGGCGATTCACTTCAACCAACCAAGGTTGTTCGCTGTTTCGTGTTGTTGCTTTTCGGACGTTCGGTTCTGGCATGAGTTCCCATCAATCCCGTTCTTCACGATCCGAGACCTCCGTTTCGTGGTTTGCTTCGTGGGGCAATCATCTGTATTCGCTTGCCGCATTTCTGTGGATAGCAGCCGTGCTGGTACGATTGACTGTCCGCGATTTGAGTCCTTTCGCTTTGGTGACGATCCTTTACTATGTCTCACCCGGCGTTCTGTTATTTCTTGCAGCGGGAGTATTGACACTCTATGCGGGCGTTGTTCGCCGTTATCGGACAGCCGCCACCTGGTGCGTGATGGCTCTCGTTGTGGCTCAATGTGCAGGATCGCATCAGGTGCTCAACCAGCAACACCCGAACCGGTTGCATCAGCAAACAACATACAGCCTGCTATTCCGGAACACGTGCCACCGGCGACATGGCTGGGACACCATCGCCCGG
>JALWSL010000539.1 GCA_027080405.1 Planctomycetaceae bacterium | reverse complement strand
GCCATGTTGGTAGAAATAGTGACGGCTCCATAACTGCCTGCCTGCGAAACGATTTCCGCTTCCCGTTCATGATGCTTCGCATTGAGGACTTCGTGCTTGATACCTGCCCGCGTCATTTTTTTGGTCAGCAGTTCCGAATTTTCGATGGATGCCGTTCCGATCAGAATCGGACGTCCCGTTTCCTTGACCTCTTTAATTTCATTGATGACGGCGTCCCATTTTTCTTCCGCCGTCTGGAAAATGACGTCGGGGTAATTGATTCGCTGAATCGGACGGTTTGTCGGGATCGCAATGACATCGAGATCGTAAATTTTTGAAAATTCGTTCGCCTCGGTCATCGCGGTACCGGTCATTCCGCTCAACTTTTTGTAGAGCTTGAAGAAGTTCTGCAGCGTGATGGTTGCCAGCGTTTGCGTCGTCTCCTCGATCTTCACTCCTTCTTTCGTCTGCACCGCCTGATGCAATCCGTCGCTCCATTGCCGACCGTACATTTTGCGGCCCGTGTGCTCATCCACAATAACAACCTGGCCATTTTCAACTACGTATGTCACGTCTTTCTTGAACAGGTGGATCGCCCGCAGTGCGTTATCAATCAAGTGTGGCCATTCCATATTTCCGGCTGTGTAGAAGCTGTCGACACCAGCCAGTTCCTCCGCTTTGCGAATCCCTTCGTCGGTCAAGTGACAGGTGTGCTCTTTTTCCTTCACCTCGAAGTGAACATCCTTTTTCAGTTGCATCGCGATACGGTGCGCCTTGGGGTACTTGCTGAGATCGTCATGCGCAGGCCCGGAAATAATCAGGGGTGTTCGTGCCTCGTCAATCAGAATGTTGTCGATTTCGTCCACGATCGCATAATCGAGTGGCCCCTGCACCTGCATCTCTTTTCGAGGCTTCATGTTATCGCGCAGGTAATCGAAGCCGAGTTCATTGTTGGTTCCGTATGTGATGTCGCAGGCGTAAGCCTTTTGGCGTTCGAGATACGACATCTGCGATTGAATGGCCCCAACGGAGAGTCCCAAGCCCATGTGCAGCGCGCCCATCCATTCCATATCCCGCTTGGCCAGATAATCGTTGACCGTCACCACATGCACTTTTCCCGCCAGTGCATTCAAATAGGCCGGCAAGGTCGAAACAAGCGTTTTCCCTTCCCCGGTCACCATCTCTGCGATGTTCCCTTTATGAAGGACGTAGCCCCCGACCATCTGGACATCGTAGTGCCTCATTTTGAGATAGCGCACACCAGCTTCACGCACCGCCGCAAACGCCTCGGGCAAAATATCATCCAGTGTCTGCCCGTCATCAAGACGCTCGCGGAATTTGTTGGTCAACTCCTTCAGTTCGCCTTCAGACTTTTTTTGCATGTCCGGTTCGAGTTGCGCAATACGATCCAGCAGACTCCCGGGAATAATCTCGTCGTTCCCATCTTTGTCGCGAACGAAACCGATCTGCTTGATCATCCGTTCGTTATGTGACCCGAAAAAACGCTGGATGATGCGGTTCAACGCAGCAGTCAAACCAACAAAAAAGTCCCCGATACGATCCAGAAATTCCATAACTCTCAGCTCAATTCTGTATGCTTGCTGTGTGCAAAACCCTACCGGCTACGCCATGCAGGCCAAACAGGAGACAGCAGGCCGGGACATAGCCCGGCATTCCTGATTATTCTGTTGATTCTGTGAAGCCTGTTCGTGACTTGCTCTTGCGAATGTGACTTGCTTTGCGACAAAACTGGTCCGGGTATCGACCCAATCCACCAGTCAATATCCCTATTTCGCCGATCCGCATAATCCGATATAAATCGGAACTGTTTCAGATTGCCGTAAGTCCTCAATGCGTAGAATGTTATAATTGATGTGAAATTGGGTCAATGGCGTGTTGAATGCAAACTCGGAAACCTGCTACTTCTGGCTGAAATAAACCATCACATGCCCGTTTGTTGATGTCTGTCGGCTGTTTGCGATTCCGGAAATGAGATTTCAACCGCTCAGCACGGTAACTCTATTGGTAGAAGGATGTTATGCGATTAAAGCTGGTACGCTTTGTTGTTTTCGTTGCTACCTTCGGATTGTTTGTGCAATTCGATGACTTCGCTACAGATGGCTTTGCCGCTTCTGCTCAAGCCGCGGATCGGCTTCAGTTGTGTCATAATGATTACAAACACTTGACCCAAAAATACATGACTCAGCTTTCCGAGCTGATGCAAAAGGCCCGAAAGGCAGGCGATCCTGAACTGGCGAACCGGATCGAAAAAAACCTGATTCTGCTCAGCTCAAAACAGAAGCAATTTTCGGAACTTCCCAGAACATTACGGCCGGACGTTTCCGACAATTTGCCAAACGGAACGCGGGAGTTACATCTTCAGTTCCGTCACCTGTCAGATAAATACGCAGCCGACCTGTACCTGCTGGCTCGCAGAGCGATTAAAATTTCGCCCACGTTCACTTTTGAATTGCTCAATATCCTGCTTGAAATCAACCCGGATCACGCGAAAGCCCGTTCCCTTCGCGGTTACGTTCGGCAAGGAGATCGATGGCTCACACCGTTTGAGCGTGATCAAATTCGGGCAGGAAAAATTGACCACCCCCGTTTCGGCTGGCTGAAAAAATCGTATGTGGAGCGATACGAACGGGGCGAACGCAACTTCATGGGGAACTGGATTTCCGCAGAGAAGGAAGCAGAAATTCGACGGGATTTCCGCTATGCCTGGACCGTGCGAACCGAACATTTTCAGATTAAAACCAACCACTCACTGGAAAAAGGAGTGGAACTGGGCCGTAAGCTGGAGATTTTCTACGACTACTTCAAACAGACTTTCGCCGCTTTTTATAATTCGCCGCAACAGATCAAACAGTTTTTCGAATCGACAACCGGGCGGAGCAAAACCAGATCGCAGCTATATAAAATCAACCACTTTCGCAGCAAAGAGGAGTACGTCAAAAAACTGATCAACCGCATTCCGCAAATCGCGATCACCAATGGACTGTACCAGCTCGAAGATCGCACCGCCTATTTCTATTACGATCCCGAATCGGATTTCGATGCTACCGTTTTCCATGAAGTGACTCACCAGTTGATGTATGAAAGCCATCTCAAAAAAAGGGATATTGCCAATAACGGCCACTTCTGGATCGTGGAAGGGATCGCCAATTACACCGAATCGTTCCGGATCATCCAGAAAGAGAACCAGACCACCTACGAAGTGGGCAACCCGCGGTTCATCCGATTCTACTGGGCAAGAAAACGCCTGCTCGACGAAGGCTATTTTGTTCCACAGGAAAAATTTTCCCGCATGGGAAGGATCGAGTATCAAACCGGCCCGACATCGCTTTTACAGAAACGCTACAGCCAGGCGGCTGGTTTGGCCCACTTTTATATGCACTACAAAAACGGAATTTACCGAAACGCATTGATGGTCTACATGGCTCAAATCTATCATTCCTCGCCAAGGGTTCAAGCAAGAGTTCGCGGACTGGATACCTTGACCGGCGTCGATTACCCAACCCTCGACCGTCAATACCGCGAATACATGCAAGAGCAACTCAAAGAAGTTGGCGACGACGAAGTGATCCAGTAACCAACGGAATTGCCCGATTGTCACGTTCAACGAAGCGTTTTAGTGAAGCGTTTCAACGTTGAATCGATCGTTGTTTTGCCTTGGAGTTCCGTTTCCGCAAGCCAAGATTCAAGGTCATGTCATATTCTTGAACCAATCAGAGGTTCAGCAGGAAACAGGCAGGGACGCAGCGGATCCCTTGAACAGCGAGTTTTGTGTGGCTATCCTTGATCCTGTTCAGATGCCATCGTTCAGAGGCATCCCGTTCAGGCTGATCTGCCTCGGTTGGCCCATTTCTGGTCTGGACTACCTGTCATTTTTTGCCTGTTGGGAGGTAACCGTTCACGGCCTGGACTGAGATTGATCTTGTCATGATTGCCTGAATCTGCGATATCAGCATCATGTCGATCAAGATTAACAAATCGTGGCTGAGCGAACAAACCGGTGAAGTCCAAAATGTCATCGGAATGCTGCTGGAGCATATCAAAAAACAGGACGAGCGAATCGCCCAACTCGAAAAACGAAACGCCGAACTCGAAAAACGCCTCGGCATCACGCCA
>JALWSL010000538.1 GCA_027080405.1 Planctomycetaceae bacterium | reverse complement strand
AACGAACGCGGAGCGAAAAAAACTGGACGAAGTTCTTGCCCGTCTTGAGAAACAGGATCCCACATTTCGTTGTGTCACCAATGAAGACACCGGGCAAAAGATCATCAGCGGTATGGGTGAATTGCATCTCGAGGTGATCAAGGATCGTATTCAACGCGACTTCAATCTGAATGTGAAGGTTCATAAACCGCGCGTCAGTTATCGGGAGACAATCACGAAAACCGTGACAGGAACCGGGGAATTCCACCAAACCACGCCCAACGGCAACCGGGAAGCACGCGTTACGATTGAACTGACACCACTTGAAGCGGACAAACCGGTCGAATTCGTAAACAGACTCAAACCGGATGCCCTGCCTGCGGAACTGCGAAAGGTACTGGATGAATCCGGCAATCAACTTCTTGGAGCGGTCGGATATTACGGTTATCCGTTGATGGGATTACGGTTGAGTGTTACTGACATCAAATACATACCGGGAGAAACGGATGAAATTGCAATCAATGCGGCTTTGGATCGCGCCTTCGAACAGGCTCTTTCTGCGGACAATATCGTATTGCTGGAACCGATCATGAAACTGGAAGTTGTCTGCCCGGACGAATTTTTGGGAAACATTCAGGCCGATCTGCAAATCAGACACGCTTCCATTTTCGGACAGGAACAGCGGGGACATCTGACCGCCATCGAAGCCGAGGTTCCCCTGGCAAACATGTTCGGTTACTCCACACAAATCCGCAGCCTCTCGCAAGGACGGGCTTCCTATTCCATGTCTCCTCTGAAATACGCCCCAGCTCCCAAAAGCGTTCTGGAAGATATGATGGGATAAATCGCCTGCAAACTGACGGCCAGGAACAAAACCGGTGTATGGAATATCAGATAAAGTCTCCTGATGCGTGTTTTGTTCAGTTTTCAGATGGTATCCCCAACTGATACGATCAATTTACTGTTCGCTTTGTCGGGATTTGTCGGGAATCGTGCAGAACATCCCGAAGGAAATAGGGGTTTCAATAAACTCCAGTAAACTTCATTGGACGGACAGGACTTCTATCAATGGGGTAGCAGCTGTCCCGAGATGCGTTAAAGAGATACGTTAAAACAGGGAAAGAGGGAACATGCGAGGAACCGGTATCGCTTTGTTGGTGGGATTCTGTCTTCTGGTGGCTGCTCCATTTGCCCAGGCGGAATTCAAAGTGGGAGTCGGGAAAAGAGTGATCACTCCGGATCCGCTATTGCCCGTTTCCGGCGGATTGGGACTTCCCAGACCGACGACACAGAAAAAAGGGGATTTATACACCCGGGCACTGGTACTTCAAAAGGGAAAGACGACCGTTGCGATCGTCAGTCTCGATCTGCTCGGCTTTCCTTCCGTGCTGGGAGATCGGATTCGTCAACAGGTGAAACAGATTCCTCCGAAGAACATCATGTTCTGTGCTTCGCATACCCACAGCGCACCGGATTGTTATGCGTTTCCGGATGGCAAAGGCGGGCATACCGCGAACATGGATTACATCGATCTGGTCTGCAAAAAAGCGGTCGAGGCCATTAACGAGGCCATCGATGACCTTCAGCCGGCGGCAATTCGAATTGCAACCGATAAGGCAGCCGAGGGAATCGCATACAACTACTATGCCCCGGCATTATACGATCGTCGTATGAGTGTGATTCAGGCGGTGGACAATTCAGGCAAAACGATTGCAACACTGGTCAATTATGCAACCCATCCGGAAGTGATCGGCAACTCACGCGGCATCCTGACTCCCGATGTGATCGGGCCGATGTACGATCAACTCGATCGGGAAACAGGAGGCATGACGATCTTCGCCAATTCGGCTCAAGGTGGAATGGTTTCTGCGGATAACCGCAATTTGAATAGTCCCAGCGATGCCCGCAACGCCCGCTGGAATGATTTCAACACCTGGGAGGAATGTTTGCGAATTGGACATTTAATGGCCAGTGAAGCCGCCCGGATCATCAAGGACGCCCCGCTACAGCAATCACCCAAGCTGGAATGTTTCAATCTCGATGTCACTTTTCCGGTTGAATCGGATATCATGTGGATGATTGTCAAGGGATCGCCATTGAATTATCCGCGCAATGAAAAGGATCGCACCATCACCACACAGGTGAATGTCATGAATCTTGGTAACGCCCAGATTTTAACCATTCCCGGCGAAGCGTTGCCCAATATCGGCTTCTACCTGAAACGAAAAATGAAGGGCGAACAGAATCTGCTGTTCGGCCTGACCAAGGATGCCTTCGGCTATATTCTGACCAAGGTCGATTTCAAAAGCTTCCCGCGTTACGATTATGTTTCCCGAACATCACTGGGAGAAATGACTGGCGAAATCTTCATTGAAAAATCATTGGAGTTCATCGAAACACTCCCCAGACCAACACGGTTGAAGCAGAAACAATAAACAGGCATCTCGATCCGTAAAGAGAATACAGGGAAAATCCTGCCAGAAACACGATTCCGTTTGGAATAATGGAATAAGGAACCACAAACCAACCCCGGATTTTCTGGCAACGAGCGGTATTTGAAAAGACCGGGCGGAATAGCTCGTTCTAGACATCCAGTTCTTTGACATCGAGTGCGTGTTTCTCGATGAATTCCCGACGCGGTTCGACGTGATCTCCCATAAGAATCCGGAAGATTTCATCCGCACCGGCTGCATCTTCCATCGTTACCTGGAGAAGATTACGGGCCTGCGGATCCATCGTGGTCAGCCAGAGTTCATCGGCGTCCATTTCACCCAACCCTTTGAAGCGGGTGATTTTTCCCTGAATCAGATCTTCGCCAACTTTGCGCATCGTCTGGAGAAGATCCCGAAGCGAGCCAAGCGGCACCTCCTTTTTTTCCGTTCGAATAACAAAGGGATAAAACGATTCTCCCCCCTTCAGACCAGCCGGAGCCAGATCTTTCGCTTCGATGCCGTAATCTTTCAGTCGACGTAGCAACTCATTGATTTTACGGACTTCATGCAAATCGATCATGTAAAGTGTAATTTTCTCATTCTGATTCTGTTCGTCAGCCGGCTGGGCGTCTGTCTGTTCGACTTCCTCTTTATCGTTGGCCACTTCGAATTCAATGCCCCGTTTACGTGTTTCCTCCGCCAGGAAGGCTTCCATTTCCGCTTTGTCTTTGAACCAAAACTGTTCCTTCCCGAGAAAAACCTGATAGCGTGGCAACTGACCATCTTTTACGAGATCGTTTTGGAGCAGAAATTTCAGGGAAATTCCCCGGCGTTCCATTGTTCCCAACGGTTCATCGAGTTCTTTGAGCAATTCAACCAGTCTGGCGAAATTTTCTCCTTCAAAAACAACACCATCCGATTTGCAAAACAGATTTGCCTTGGCAAGAGCCAACCCGATCAATTCGGACATCATCTGTTCGTTCGTCTGCACATAGCGCGGTTTTTTATTTTTTTGGGTCACCCGAAAGAGTGGCGGTTGCGCGATGTAGATACACCCTTCCTGGACGAGAGGACGCATATGTCGGAATAGAAACGTCAACAGCAACGTTCGGATGTGTGAACCATCGACATCGGCATCGGTCATCAGGATGATCTTGCCATAACGTCTTTTGCTGATATCTTCCAGTTCCGCTCCCGGCGGAATTCCGACTGCTTTGAACATATTGGAAACTTCTGCATTGTCGAGCACCTTGACCAACTGGGCTTTTTCGACGTTCAGAATTTTTCCCCGTAACGGCAAAATCGCCTGGGTATTGGAATCGCGCCCGGTATCGGCAGAACCTCCCGCGGAATCTCCTTCG
Source organism: Planctomycetaceae bacterium (assembly GCA_027080405.1). Classification (GTDB taxonomy): domain Bacteria; phylum Planctomycetota; class Planctomycetia; order Planctomycetales; family Planctomycetaceae; genus Rubinisphaera. The sequence continues at coordinate 357 of JALWSL010000538.1, read as the reverse complement.
ACCAGGTACAATTCAGTTGTTTCAATTTCGCGGGATCGGCAATCGCGCAGCTTTTCGGGCAGCCCGCCGGTTGTGAGCGCTCCTTTACGACGGACCATCTCCCGCTGTTTTTTCGCAGCTTCGCGCGCTTCGGCGGCCAGCAATCCCTTCTGAAGAATCTTTCTGGCCAGTTGCGGGTTCTCTTCCAGAAACTTCGTCAATTGATCCTGAACCAGTGAGCTGAGTGCGCTCTCCACCTCGGTATTCGTCAATTTGATTTTCGTCTGTGATTCAAACTGCGGGTTCGGGATTCTCACCGTAATGACGGCAGCCAGTCCTTCACGGAAATCTTCGCCGGAGGGAGTCGCCTCTTTGAAC